>DASZOW010000465.1:0-4801 GCA_035550615.1 Puia sp. | reverse complement strand
TTATTTATAGAAAAATGAGACGACGCTTCCGGCCAAAAAGTTACAGCCGTACCTTAGCCTATATGGCCAAACCTTTATTGATCGTCGTCACCGGCAGACCCGCCTCAGGAAAAACAACGCTTGCCCGTATCCTGTCAGCAGCAATAAAATGCCCGCTCCTGTCGAGAGATGAATTTAAAGAAGGATATATAAACACCTTTCAATCACAACATAAAGACCTGCCCGCCACCTCGTCGCTGGACATCTATGCCGCATTCTCCCAAACGATAGAGCTGCTGCTGTTGAAGAATATTTCCCTGGTCGCCGAAGCGGCCTTTCAGCATAAACTATGGTACCCAAAGCTCATGCCTCTTTTGGACAGAGCAGACATCCGGATCGTGCTATGTGACATAGCCCCGGAATTGGCAAGGAACAGATTTATCGATAGAATGGCGTCGGATGCCGGTCGGGAAAAATTCCACGGTGATGGAGCCGAGCTCCTGCAGCATCCCGATGATTCGCTGATAATCTCTTATAAGGCGCCCGACCTGCCCGTCCCTACCTTGCGGGTGGATACAACGAAAGAGTACAACCCCGACATAACCACGATCCTGGAATTCATCCGTCCGGATCGACACGCCTGATTGATCAAACCACCGGCTCCCTGTCCATAAGAGCTGGCATCACATGAATTCATGAAAAGCGCCGAACTTTTCACTCACTTATACGTTGGATGTCAAAACCTTCCTAACGCTGCATGTTACGAAGCCATCAAAAGCTGGAGCTGGAGAATAAATGCCTGATCGAGAAAGTTGTCCTGGAAGCGCCCTTTCGCTTTTCGGTTCATTTTCATGACGAAGCCTGCTTCATCTATTTTTTAAAAGGTGCGGCTAAGATCAACTCCCCGGTCGGGCAGATCGATATTGGCCCAAAGGAAGCCGTATTACTGCAATGCGGCAGCTACTTTGCCGATCTGCTTAAATACGGTACATCCGGAGAATACGAAATTCTGGTGCCGTTTTTAAATACCAGCAGCCCATTGTGCTGCGTGGCCACAAGTATACCGTCAGGACCCGCTGCCCGCACGATATGGATATTATCCTGTATGTTCTCCAACTCGCCGGACAAGGAGGTGTATCGTACCTTCAAGAATTTCGCCGTGAGCACATTGTACACGCTTAGACCTTTCTGTCCACCCGCCCAGATACAATGGTTCGCGTCTTCAGCTATGCTATAAATAGTATTGGTAGCAAGGGAGGTGGAATCACCGATCACATTATGGAACACCTTAAACCCATAGCCGTCCCATCGGTTCAGCCCGTCATACGTACCGATCCAGAGGAAGCCGTTATGATCCTGGCAGATGCTCATGACGGCGTTATTGGAAAGACCTTGCTCGATCCCAAGGTACCGAACAGGCAATTCCCTGGCAGTGACTGACTGAATAAAAAAAGTGAAAAGACAAAAGATCAAGGCAATTAGTTTCCTACACGCACACATAGGCGGGAAAGTTACAAAAAACACCGGACACTCATCGTATCAAAATCGAACAGCCAAACGCCCAATCCCTTATCCAATCTATTCACCACCAGCCCGTTACAATCCTGGCACAAGCTTCGCACCCGATAGATCATGATCAGGAACTATATCCTCACGACACTCCGCGGCCTGCGGAACAAACCCACGTATAGTTTTTTAAATATCGCCGGACTGGCCCTTGGCATCGCC
This sequence comes from Puia sp., assembly GCA_035550615.1. Lineage (GTDB taxonomy): Bacteria > Bacteroidota > Bacteroidia > Chitinophagales > Chitinophagaceae > Puia. Next base: position 3,094 of record DASZOW010000465.1, on the reverse strand, counting down.
TGCGCTGCCCTTATCTTTCTCTGGGTCGAGGATGAGCTCACCTGGGATCATACGGTGGCCGACCGCAGCCATATCTATTGGACCCGCCTGAACATGCCCTACAACGGCAACATCACCAGCTTTGACAATGTGCCCGGCCCCCTGGCGCCGGAGGCGATAAAGACCATTCCCGGTATCCGCTATGCCGTCCGCGGTACCAACACCGAACGGCGTCTCTTCACCATCGGTGAAAAGGTCATCTATGAAGACGGCACTTTTGCCGACTCGAGCTATGTCGACCTGCTAAAGCTCCCCTTCCTGAAAGGCAGCCGTGCCGGTTGTCTGCGTCTTAAACATTCCATCGTTCTTACGGAATCCACCGCTCGTAAATTCTTCGGCAGCGACGACCCGGTGGGTAAGACGCTGGTCATGAATAACAGCATTAACTACAAGGTCACAGGCATCGTACCGGATTTTCCGAAACATGTATCGCTAAAATTCAACTGGCTGGCGGCATTCGACGATTACACCGACGAACAGGGCTGGCTCAAGACCTGGGGCAGCTTTGGCCGCCCGGCAATCCTGGAGCTCGAACCCGGCGCCAACCCGGATGTCATAGCAAAGAAACTCACAGCCCTCATACGCCCCAGGGACATGGCCTATACCAAGGTCGATATGCTCCTCTGGCCGATGAGCGACTGGCATCTCTACAATAATTTCACCAATGGCAAAGAGGATGGCGGCGCCATAAAATTCGTAAAGCTCTTTTCACTCATCGCTTCGATTATCTTACTCATCGCGTGTATCAACTTCATGAACCTGGCTACAGCCCGCGCCGGACAACGTGCAAGAGAGGTGGGCGTTCGCAAGACCCTTGGCGCATTGAGACAGTCGCTCATCGGCCGGTTCATCTCCGAATCCCTGATGCTCTCTTTCCTTTCCGTCGTCCTGGCAGTACTGCTCGTCTATATTACACTGCCCGCCTTCAACGATTTGGTGAACAAAGACCTTACATTTCACCTGCTAACCCCTGCTCATCTCATCGGCTTGCTGACCATCGGTATTGGCTGCGGCCTGTTGTCCGGCAGCTACCCCGCGTTTTATCTTTCGTCCTTTAATCCGGTGACCGTGCTGAAAGGGTTGAAGCTCCGGACAAAAGGCAGCGCAGGCTTCATCCGCAAGGGGCTTGTCACGACGCAATTCGTCATTTCCGTGACCCTCATCATTTGCACCATTGTTATTTATCAGCAGGTACAGCACGTCAAGGACCGGGACTTAGGCTTCGACCAGAAGGACCTGCTCTATCTCGACCTTCAGGGAAAGATGGCCGAACACTATGAAGGCATCCGCAACCATTTGATGGCCACCGGCACTTTGGACCATGTAGCCCTCAGCTTCAGCCCGCCCCTATCCAGCTGGAGCGGAACAGATAACGAGCATATCATTTGGGAAGGGGACGACATGAACAGCAAGGAATACATCAGCCAGGAGGTCGTCTCACCCGGCTACGCCGCAACGATGGGGTTGACAATAAAAGCTGGGCGCGATTTTTATGCCGACGCAAAGGTAGACAGCAACTCCATGATCATAAACGAGAGCCTCGCAGCCTTGATGGGCAAAGCCGGCAAACCAGGCAATCGCATTATAAGGTTCGACGGTCAGAACCGCATCCCCTTCACCATCATCGGCATCGTAAAAAATTTTGTTTTTAACGACATGTATGGCAAACCCGCACCGATGATCATGGTTTGTAATCCTATATTTCAGAATAGTAGTTTTCATAGCCTCGATATGCGCCTGAAACCCGGCGCCTCCGCCGCTGCCGCCATCGCGAAAATTACGGCCGTCATCAAGGCCGACAACCCCGGCTACCCCGTCGAAGTCAAGTTCGCCGACGAGGAATATAATCAACGCTTCGTCAATGAATCCCGCATCGGTAAACTCGCCGGCCTCTTCGCCGCTCTCGCCATTTTTATCTCCTGTCTCGGTCTCTTCGGCCTCGCGGCCTACACCGCCGAACAACGCACCAAAGAATTGGGTATCCGAAAAGTCCTGGGCGCTTCCGTCCACGGACTTGCCGCCCTCCTCTCCCGCGAATTCCTCCAGTTGATAGCCCTCTCCTGTCTCATCGCCTTCCCCCTCGCGTGGTGGGCAATGACCAACTGGCTCACCTCCTATGCCTACCGCACCCCGCTTCACTGGTGGGTCTTCGCCGCCGCCGGACTTGGCGCCCTGCTCATCGCCCTGGTCACCGTCTCTTTCCAGGCATGGAAGGCCGCTCTCGCCAATCCCGTAAAGACACTGCATTCGGAATGATCAGGTGCGTCCACTCTTTTTTATTCCAGGGTCGCATTCGTCCCTTCGGGTGCACATAGGACGGGAAGGTTACAGAACTGTTGTGTATATTTAAGCCAAAGCAATCAGACAACTCGTGTCCATAGAAAATTTATTTGCCGGTTTTGACAAGTACCTTCCTCTCGACGAGCCGGAAAAAGCAGACCTGAGAATAAGGGCGATGGAAAGGAAAATTAAACGCAGACAGTTCATTCTACACGAAGAGGATGTGTGCAGGCATTACACTTTTGTGGCAGAAGGCTGCTTCAGGGTGTTCCAGGTCGACCCAAAAGGGGTAGAACACAATCTGCAATTTGCGGCGGAAGGCGACTGGATCATGATCATCGACAGCTTTTATGCGGAAAAGAAAAGCAACGTAAATATTGAAGCGATCGAACCTTCGACTATTTTCCAGCTCAGCAGACCGGACCTTATCTATTTTTTTAGAACTTATCCAAAGTTCGACAGGAATTTCAGGGTCATCGTAGAGACCAGGTTTGCCGAACTGGAAAACAGGGTGCTGCAAATGATCAGCTCTACTGCCGAAGAACGGTATCTCGCCTTCCTACGACAATATCCTGCCTTGTCGCAAAGACTGCCCAATACCCAGATCGCCTCCTATCTTGGGATCACCCCTGAATTCCTGAGCAGGATCCGTAAGGAACGCTCGCAGAAACCAGGTCACCCTTAAACTATATTAAGCCTTTTTATTAAACTACCTTATAAGCCGGTTCCATGATCGAACAATAGATTTGCACTAAACAAAAAAGCAAATCATGGA
>DASZOW010000464.1:0-19340 GCA_035550615.1 Puia sp. | reverse complement strand
CGGATTACGGGTCGCAGGATGGATCTTCAATGATCAATACCTGGACTATGAAGGGGAGATCGTCAAATGGAGTGGGGTACCGGCATTGGGCTCGGTGCCCTATACAGCGGACCCCGATGCGGATTTTGTAAGGGCGCAGGCGGCGGTATTGCGTCCGCGGCTGATCGCGGCGCTGGGGTGAGAATGGGATCGCCGGTGAACGGCATGGTGAGAAAGCACGGCACGCGGGCCATACGGGCTGACAAATTTGCGTATCTTTATCAGAGGCATCCCGTTTGCTCTGAAATTCCAATATGAACTTCAACTTTCCATTTCTCAAAACCATACGCATACTCCTGTTCCCTGTTTCCCTGGTTTACGCCCTTGTCGTCACAATACGAAACTGGGCTTTCGACAAGAAGCTATTGCCTTCCGCCTCTTTTAGTCTCCCGATCATCTGCGTGGGCAACCTGGCTGTAGGGGGTACCGGAAAATCGCCGATGGTGGAGCTGCTGATCCGGCTGCTGAAGGACAGGTATCCGATAGCGGTGCTGAGCCGCGGCTACAAACGGAAAACACGTGGGTATGCTCTCGCCGGAGCGACCACCACGGCCCTGGATATCGGCGATGAGCCGATGCAGTTCCACAGCAAATTTCCGGAGGTAGCCATCGCCGTAGGGGAGGAGCGGATCGTAGCGATCCCGCAACTGCTGCACGACCGGCCGGAGACCCGGACGATCATCCTCGACGACGCGTTCCAACATCGGACCGTTCGGGCGGGGCTCAACATCCTGCTAACGGATTATTCCAATCTTTTTACGCGGGACTGGTGGCTGCCGAGCGGTGATCTGCGGGACGCCCCTGCCAGCTACCGGCGGGCGGATATCATCGTCGTCACCAAATGTCCGGAGGATCTGACCGAGGAAAGCCGGCGAGAGATCGCCACCGAGATAGAGCCTGGTGCACATCAGCAGGTGTTTTTTTCGTCGATCCGCTATGGGGAGCCCTACCATATCACACGGGGAATAGCGGCGGCCGGGACAGATGCAAACGTCCAGGCCGATGGGGCTTGGGCCAGGATAGAACGGGCCGGCGGGGACAGAAGCGAAGGGACCGGGGCTATCATACCGGCAGAAACGGCGGTGATCGACGAACAGGCAGAGGTGCTGCTCGTCACGGGCATCGCCAACCCGGCACCGCTGAAACAATGGCTGGACCGGCATTCCAGGGCCTATTACGAGATCGCATACGGAGATCATCACATCTTTACGATCGACGATCTGCAGACGATCATCCGGCGGTTCAATACCATCGCCGCGGAGAAAAAGCTGATCCTGACCACCGAAAAAGACGCGGTGCGGCTGATCAAATTCAGACAGGAACTGGAAGGCTGCCCCTTCTATGTCCTGCCGATAACGCCGGGATTTCTCTTTGGAGAAGAAGCCCGGTTCACTCAATTAATACTTACATTCATCGACCAGTTCCAGGTTTCGGATGACGAAGGGACCGAACTGGCAGAACCAACAAAAACAAGCAATGAAAAATAAAAAGAAGAAAAAGAAGAAAGGCCCGGCAGACCATGGCGCCGAACTGCTCACAGGGAGGCTGGATGTCACCCGTAGTGGGATGGGCTTTGTGATCGTCGAAGGACGTGACCAGGATATCCTGGTGCGACCGGCGGACTTCAATACCGGGCTGCATGGCGATACCGTACGGGTGCGGATCGTGAACAACGGATCGCGCAGCGGCCGCCCCCAGGGTGCGATCGTGGAAGTCATCGACCGCAAACAACTGGAATTTCTCGGGCATATTGAGATCAGCACCTCGTTTGCCTTTTTTATCGCCGAATCCGACAAGCCGATGCCGGACATCTATGTCCCCCTGACCGCGCTGAACGGCGCCGTCAACAACGACAAGGTCATCGTCAGGATCACCGAATGGGAAAAGAATAAGAAACCACAGGGCGAGGTCATCCAGGTCATCGACAAGACCGACGAGAACGACCAGTCCATGAAGGAGATCCTGCTGGAAAGCGGTTTCCCGATCTTTTTCCCCGAGAACGTGCTGGAAGAATCGGAACGGCTGCCTGATCTGATCCCCGCCGGCGAGATTGCCACACGCAAGGATATGCGCTCCGTACTGACGGTCACCATCGACCCGGTGGACGCCAAGGACTTCGATGATGCGATCTCGATCCGGCACCTGGATAACGGGCTGCTGGAGATCGGGGTGCATATCGCCGATGTCAGCTATTATGTAGAGCCCGAAACGGCACTGGACAAAGAGGCCTATACCCGGGCTACCAGCGTTTATCTACCCGATAGGGTCAATCCCATGCTGCCGGAACGCATTTCCAATGAGCTCTGCTCCTTGCGTCCCCATGAGGATAAGCTGACCTTTTCGGCAGTCTTCCGGATGACCCCGAAGGGCGAGGTCAAAGAGACCTGGCTTGGCCGCACAGTGATCCATTCCGATCACCGGTTCACTTACGAAGAGGTGCAGGAGATCATCGAACAGAAGACGGGGCTTTATCAGCCCGAGATCGAGCTGCTCAACGATATCGCCCAGCGGCTGCGCAAACAACGCTTTCGTAAGGGGGCCATCAATTTCTCTTCCACCGAGGTTCGGTTCAAACTCGATGAAAAAGGGAAGCCGGTCGGCATCATGGTCAAGGAAAGCAAGGAATCGCACCAGCTGGTAGAAGAGTTTATGCTGCTCGCCAACCGGGCCGTCGCCGAGACGGTAGGAAAGATCAAGATCAATAAAAAGCCTATTCCATTTCCATACCGGGTGCATGATACTCCCGACAAGGAGAAACTGCTGCCCTTTATCGAATTCGCCAAGAAATACGGGCATGTCTTCGATATCCAAAGCCCGCAGGCGATCGCCCGCAGCTTCAACCAGATGCTCCTGGACGTCCAGGGAAGACCCGAGCAGCATGTGCTGGAAACGCTGGGCATCCGGACGATGGCCAAGGCTGTGTATACCACGGAGAATATCGGTCACTACGGATTGGGGTTCGAACACTATTGTCATTTTACGTCCCCCATACGCCGTTATCCCGACGTGCTGGTCCACCGGATCTTGCAGGAAGTGCTCGACCAGGATATCGAGATCGACAAAAAGCTCGAAGCCAAATGTAAGCATTGCAGCGAGCGGGAGCGGGCGGCCATGGAGAGCGAGCGGGCGGCGAACAAATACAAACAGGTCGAGTATATGCAGAGTTTCCTGGGCGATGAGTTCGAGGGCGTGATCAGCGGGGTAGCTTCTTTTGGGTTTTGGGTAGAGACGGTGGAACATAAGTGCGAAGGGTTGGTCAGCATCAACAGCCTGTTGGAGTACGACGACTTCCGGCATATCGAAAGCGACTATAGCCTGGTGGGGCGCCGCAGTGGGCGGCAGTTCCGCATGGGCGACAAGGTTACGATCAAGGTCGTATCCGCGAATCTTGCCAAACGTCAGCTCGATTATGAATGGGTGATCACGTCGGCGGAGAAGAATGCGGCTATATCCGCGGGTATGCAGCAGGAAGAGAGGGCCGGTGCGGATGTTCATAAGAAGTCCGACCGGGGTCAGCATGGAAAAAGACACGGCGGCGACCGAGGCAAGGCGCCGAAACCGGCCAAACAGAAAAGCGAGAAGCATGGGATGCAGCCAGCCAAACAAAAAGATGAGAAGCATGGGCAGCAACCGGCCAAACAGAAACACGAGAAGGGTGGGGCGCACGGCGCGAAGGCTCGTAAGAAGAAATAACCGCGGCGGGCCGTTTTCCCGGCTTAAGGAATAACCGTACATTTGGCCATGCAGAGTTTCGAAGAATTGTCCGCAGCGTTTGCTGCCCGGTTCAATAACCGACATTTTCCACTTTGTCCTGCCAGTCTTTATGATCCCGCCGAGTATTTTCTGGGGCTTGGCGGCAAACGGGTCCGCCCGGTGCTTTGCCTGATGGCCAACGAGCTTTTTGGGCCTATCGAAGACGATGCGTGGGAGATGGGCATTGCGCTGGAGCTGTTTCATAATTTCACGTTGATTCACGACGATATCATGGATAGGGCGCCGCTGCGGCGGGGTCAGCCGACGGTGCATGCGAAATATGGCTCGTCGACGGCGATCCTGGCCGGCGATGTGATGATGGTGGTCAGCTATGACTATATCAGCCGGGTGCGGTCGCCGCATATCCGGCGGTTGCTGCAGCTGTTCAACCAGACGGCGATGAAGGTCTGCGAGGGACAGCAGCTCGATATGGATTTCGAATCCCGCGAGTCAGTATCGATGGACGACTATCTGAAGATGATCGAGCTGAAGACCTCGGTGTTGCTGGCGGCCAGTCTGCGGATCGGCGCTATCCTCGGCGGGGCGGGGCTGGGCAACCAGGATATCATCTATGACTTCGGCCGCAATCTGGGTCTGGCCTTCCAGGTGCAGGACGACTACCTCGATTGCTATGGAGATGCGTCGAAATTCGGGAAACAGGTAGGCGGGGATATTCTTGCCGATAAAAAAACATTCCTTCTCATCAAGACCCTGGAGGTCGCCAATGCAGGGCAGCGTCGCGAGATCGAACGGCTGAAACAGGCGGCCCCGGACCAAAAGGTCGCCGGGATGCTGGACATTTTCCGGTCCTGTGGTGTCGACAGCTGGGTCCGGGAGCTCAAAGCGCAGTATCATGCGGCTGCATGTAAGCGGCTGGACGATATTGCCGTTACTTCCAAACGCAAGGAGCCGTTACAGCGGTTGATCGAATTGCTTTTACAGCGCGAACACTGAGCGGTGCGCCTAAATTTGGAAAATTTCCCTAATATTGGAGATGATCAATTCCATATTCCGAAAAAAGTCACTCCAAAAGATCGCGCAGGATGCTGCGGAAGGGTTCGGGGACGGGCATGGCAGCGGAGGATTGACAAAGGTGCTGAATGTTCGTGATCTGACCTTTATGGGAATCGCGGCGGTCGTAGGGGCGGGGATCTTCTCCACCATCGGAACGGCAGCCAAGGATGGCGGGCCGGGCATTTCGCTGCTCTTTGTCCTGACGGCCGTGACTTGCGGGTTCTCTGCGCTTTGCTATGCCGAATTTGCCAGCCGCATCCCGATCGCCGGCAGCGCATATACCTACGCTTATGTGGCCTTTGGCGAATTGATCGCGTGGATCATCGGCTGGGCGCTTATCCTGGAATATGCGATCGGGAATATCGTGGTGGCTATTGCATGGAGCGGCTATTTCAACAACCTTCTTCTTGGATTCAATATCCATCTGCCCGGGTGGCTGATCACCGATCCCTGCACGGCCAGGGCCGCCTTCCAGGCCGCGCAGGATACCCTGGCGAAGGGTGGGGTGCTGGACGAGATGGGCAAGGCCGCGATCCAGACCTGGAATTCGGCGCCGGTGATCGGTGGCGCGCACCTGATCATGAATATCCCTGCCTTCATCATCGTCTGCATTATCGCCTATATCACCTATATCGGTATCCGGGAAAGCAAGAAGACGACCAATGCGATGGTCATCTTCAAGATCTCGGTGGTGATCCTGGTGATCGTGCTGGGGTTCTTTTTTGTAAAGACGTCGAACTGGACGCCGTTTCTTCCCAATGGTTTTTCGGGGGTATTAAAAGGCGTGTCGGCGGTCTTCTATGCCTATATCGGTTTCGATGCCATCTCTACGACGGCGGAGGAATGTACCGATGCGCAGCGGGACCTACCCAAGGGGATGATCTATTCCCTGCTGATCTGTACCGGGCTTTACATTCTCATTGCGCTGGTGCTGACCGGCATGGTGAACTATTCCGAGCTGGGCGTCACCGATCCGCTGGCCTTTGTGTTCAACCGGGTACATCAGAAGTGGATCGGCTATTTCATCTCGGCGAGCGCGGTAGTCGCCACGACCAGCGTGTTGCTGGTCTTCCAGCTGGGGCAGCCGCGGATCTGGATGAGCATGAGCCGGGACGGGCTGTTGCCGAAGGCTTTTGGCAGGATCCATCCCAGGTATCATACCCCGTCCTTTTCAACCGTCATCACGGGGATCATCGTAGCCGTGCCCACCTTGTTCATGGACAGCGGGCTGATGACGCAACTGACCAGTATCGGTACGTTGTTCGCCTTTGTGTTGGTAAGCTGGGGTGTGTTGGTATTGCCGCGGCAGGAAGAAGTGCGGACACATGGTTTCCGGCTGCCTTATATAGATGGGCGTTATATCGTGCCGTTGTTATTTGCCGCGTACCTGGTTCTGTTCCGTGGGCGGCTGGGTGCGGCGCTGGGGCATATCACGGAGGTCGGTCTGCAGGAGATCCTTTTCCTCATCTTTACGCTGCTGGCCACGGGGCTGACGCTGGCGACGGTGATCAAACGCTATTCCCTGATCCCTGTGCTGGGCGTGCTGTTCTGCGCCTATCTGCTGATCGAGATCCCGGCCATTGCGTGGCAGTGGTTCTTTGGCTGGATGATCTTCGGGCTGACGATCTACTTCCTGTACGGCTACCGGAAAAGCCAGCTGAATATGCGGGAACGCGCTCGGGCGGCGGCGCCGGCGGAGGCGGAATAGGGGCCGGATGGCATGGCGATCGCGGGCAATTTCGTAGCTTTGTGGCTTATGAAGTTCGAGGTAGGCGATAAAGTCGTTATCCAGCATTCCAATGATGAAGGCGAGGTTGTAGAGATTATCAATGACAAGATGGTTTTGGTAGACGTCCGGGGGGTGAAATTTCCGGCGTATACCGATCAATTAGACTTCCCATATTTTAAGCGGTTCACCGAGAAGAAGCTTTTTCCAGCCGAGAAGAAACCCAAGAAATACGTCGATCAGTTGCCGCCCGAGAAACCCGCGGCGGGTAAGAAAAAAGAGCCGATAGCGAAGCTGGCGGAGGGCGTATGGCTGACGTTCCTACCTGTATGGGACAGCGACGAGTTCGGTGACGATGTCGTTGAAAGCCTGAAGATCTACCTGGTGAACAGCATGGCCACGGGTTTCCATTTTACCTATCGATTGAATTATTTCGGCAAGACCGAGTTCGAGCTCGATAACCAGCTACCGGCCGGGCAGGATTTTTATCTCCATGATATCCCTTTTGCGAATCTGAATGATAACCCTGCTTTTGAATGCGAGTTCTCGCTGCTGATACCGGACAAGAGCAAGGCGGATCATTACGAGACTTCGCTCAAGCCGCGGGCCAAACAGGTCTTTGCCCGGATAGAAGAGATCCGGAAAAAAGGCGAGGCGACATTTTCGTTCAAGCTGTTCGACAGTTATCCGTATAAGCCGGTGGAAGAGTCCGTGGATCCGCGGGGTATCCTGGCAGGATCGGGATTCCGTGTGTATGAAGCGTCGCGGGCGCGGCAACATCTGGAACCGGCCCGTTCCGAGCTGGACCTGCACATCGAAAAGCTTACCGACAAACCCGGGGCCCTCGACAATTTCGAGATGCTGACGTTGCAGCTACAGACCTTTGAAAAATATTTCGATCTGGCGCTTGCGCATCATTTGCCCAGCATGATCGTGATCCATGGCGTAGGCAGCGGCAAGCTGCGGGATGAGATCCACGAGATCCTGCGGATCAAGCGTAATGTCAAATCCTTTGTGAACCGGTATGATCCGCGGTATGGGTATGGCGCCACGGAGATCTTTTTCGATTACAACAAGAAATAGGGACGTTTACATTCCAATCTCCATTCCGGCGCGGAACAGCAGTGAGCCATTGCGTGGATGCACGGTTTTTTTTATATTTACCAGCTATGGTACCATTTTTCGAATTTCTGGGCGCCTTATCACTCATTATTGCCCTTGGCATCGGTGGCTTTTTCCTGAATGTTTTGCTTCATGAGCTCGGCCATGCCATCCCGATCCTGCTATGGTCTCAGAAGAAAACCGGCATTTATATCGGTTCCTTTGGCGATCCGCGAAAGTCACTGCGTCTGCCTCTAGGCAGGTTGGTTTTGTACCTGAAGTATAACCCCTTTTTGTGGTATAGGGGGATGTGCAAGCCCGGAGAGCGTCTGTCTGTCCCTAAGACAATTATATACACAGCGATGGGCCCCCTGGTCTCCCTGTTGATCACGGGTACGTGTTATCTAATGCTCAAAACCGTGGACCGGGGACATGATCAGACGGTGGTGTTGGTTACGTTGATGGTCATCGGCGGCATACTTACCTTAAGCTCCGCGATCCCTAACAACAAGCTGACGCTTACTTTTTCCGGTGGTATTGCCAGGAATGATGCCACCCAGATCGTCCAATTATGGAAGACCCGGAACATGCCCATGGAGTACCAGGAAGCCATCAATATGCTCCGAGAAAAGGATTATGCCGGAGCGGTGGCCTTGTTGGAAGCCGTTATTGGTCAGGGTCACGCGAATGTCGAACTCTATAGGCTGGCTTCGGGAACACATCTGATGGCAGGGGACTATGCCCGGGCCAGAGAATTGATGGACCTCATCCGGCGCGATTACCGGGTGAGACTCGAAGACGAGATCAATGAGGCCGTTTATATGACCCTAATGGGTCGACACCGGCAGGCCGTAGCGCTGAACGGCAAGCTGCTGGAGCTGCACTTCAATAATTTCCTATTGTTGAATAATATGAGCTACTCGCTGATCGCGGTCGGAGAGGCTGAAAAGGCTTTGGATTATGCAAACAGGGGAATCACGTTGGCGCCCAAGTTTGCGCATTTGTATTGTACCCGGGGGTGGGCCAGGATGGAGCTTGGTCAATGGGAGGAAGGATTGGAGGATGCCCGGCACGCCCAAAAATTAGATAAAAAGATCGCCCATGCTTACCGGCTTTTCGGTCTCTATGAGCTGAATAGCGGTCACCTGGAAGAGGCCAAAACATCGTTTCTCGAGGCCCGATCGCTGGATCCGCGGATACAGTTCGTCGACGAGCACCTGATCGAGATCGAACGCCGGCTGATGAGTTCGTCTGTTTAGCCGGACGGGCTATTTGTCGTATCTTGCAGACGCTACCAACCGGGTCATCGCTCCCTGGCGACAGGGGGAGGAAAGTCCGGACAGCACAGGGCAATGCACCGGTTAAGCGCCGGGGGGCGCGCAAGCGTTCACAGCCAGTGCCACAGAAAATAACTGCCTTGCGGCTTTCGGGTCGCGGGTGAGGATGAAAACGTGGGGTAAGAGCCCACGGCGCGGGCGGGTAACCGTCAGCGCGGGTAAACCTTGCATGCTGAAATGCCACGTATACCGGCGGTCGAGGGCGGCTCGTCCGATGTCTTCGCAAGAAGGCAACGCCGGAGGGTAGGCAGCTAGATCACTGCAGTAATGCAGGGGCCAGATAAATGATGGCCGCCCGCGTTTATCGCGGGAACAGGATCCGGCTTACAGGTTGGTAGCTTTTTTATGGAGATGTTCGCCAACTACTATAAAACGGCTGTCCGTTCCATCACCCGAAACAGGCTGCATTCCCTTATCAACATCACGGGCCTTTCCGCGGGAATGGCTTTCACCCTGCTGATCGCCATCTATTGCCAAAGCGAGTTACAGGTCAACCGGAGGTTACGGAATGCCGACCGGCAATATATCCTCGTCAGCGACTGGAAAGACCCCAATATGGGCTACCGGCTGGCCACGATGGCACCGCTCGCCAGGGCGTTAAAAGAGAACTATCCTACGCTCGTCAGGAACTATTATCGTTTCGACGGCGTCTGGGCGATCGTAACCGCACGTAACAAACCCTACCGGGAAGGATTGCAGATCGGCGATTCCACGCTCCTGACCATGTATGGGTTCCCCCTTGTTCACGGCGACGCGCGCACGGCCCTGGATGATCCATCCGATGTCGTGATCACGGAAGAAAAGGCGATCAAATATTTCGGCACCACGGACGCCGTCGGCCAGACCCTGATGATCGACAACTTCAATGGCGAGAAGAAGGCCTTCCGCGTCTCCGGTGTCATGAAGACCCCGTCGAGGAATTCCGTGACGCATCTTAGCGCCAGCAACGATAACAGCATCTTCCTGCCGTTGAGCGCGATGGCCTGGTTTGGCCGAAGCATGGACTGGTCGGTCAATAACCGGGTCAATTTTATCGAGCTGCAGCCCGGGGTCCCACCGGAGGCATTGACAGAACCGATCCGGCAGCTGCTCAGGACCAATGCCAGCCCTACGGTCGCCGCCAATCTAAAGGTCATCGTCCAGAGCCTGCCGGAATATTATCGTACGAGCGACGGCGGCGCCGTTCAAAAGATGGTTTACACACTTTCGGCCATTGCACTTTTTATCCTGGGTATGGCTGTCGTCAACTTCGTCAACCTCAGCATCAGCAAGAGCGCGGTGCGGCTAAAAGAGGTCGGCGTGCGCCGGGTGTTGGGCGGATTGCAGCGTCAGCTGCGGGTACAGTTCCTCGTCGAATCGGTGGTGCTGGCGTTGTCGAGCGCCGTGGTCGCGCTGGTATTCTATACCGTCTTGTCCCCGCTATTTACGGATATGCTTGACCGGCAGATACCCCCATTATGGAGCTGGCCCGCCGGCTATTGGGCAGCCACCGGCGTGGGAGCGCTGATCATCGGCGTACTCGCAGGGTTATATCCCGCCGTGCTGTTTGCCGGCCTGCCCGCGGTAGATTCGTTGAAGGGAAAGACAGGTGTGATCAAAGATCACAAGTGGTTGCGAAGAGGGCTTATCGGGTTTCAGTTCGCCACGGCGATGATCGTGTTTGCCGGAGCGTTGATCATCTCGCAGCAGATCCGGTTATTTTTCAGCGACCGGCTGGGGTATAACAAGGAGTGGATCGTCTCTTCGCAGCTGCCGCGGGACTGGACTGCCGCGGGGGTAAAGAAGATGCTGAGGAACCGCGATATATTTGCGCGGATGCCGGAGGTCCGTGACGCGACATTATCGTTCGAGGTGCCGGACGGCATGAACAGCGGCAGCATCCCACTTTTTGCGGAGGGCCGGGATAGCAGCCAGGCCGTGGTGGCGCAGGCGTTGACCACGGATGCACACTATGCGTCGACATACCAGATCCCGCTGGCCGCCGGCGTATTCTATCATGTGGCCGGCGGGAACGAAAGCCAGGATACAACCCGAATAGTCCTCAATGAAACGGCGGCGCGGGCATTGGGCTGGGCGGATAGCCGTAAGGCGGTGGGGCAGCGTGTCCGGTTGTATGCGACCAACAACCAGCCTTGCATCGTTACCGGGGTGGTCAAAGATTTTCATTTCGAAGGGATGGGCAGCGCGATCCAGCCGGAGGTCTTTACGTCGGTGGAATTGATGCAGAGCTATCGCTATCTTTCTTTAAAGCTACGTCCCGGGAATGTCGGAAAGACGATCGCCGCCTTGCAAGAACAATGGGCGGAGCTGATGCCCGGAGCGCCGTTCGAATACCGGTTCATGGACGACCGGCTCCGGTCCGTGTATGAGGGCGAGCTGCGATTGCGGAAGGCCGCGTTGACGGCGACGGGGCTGGCGATACTGATCGTGCTGCTCGGGATCATCGGTTTGGTTTCCGCCAGTGTCCAACGCAGGACCAGGGAGATCGCCATCCGGAAGGTTATCGGGGCAAGCGTGCCGGGTATCGTCCGGCTTTTCCTGAGAGAGTATCTGCCGGTGTTGGGGATCGCAGGTGTGGTAGCCAGCGGTCCGGCGTATTGGATGATGGAGCGGTGGCTGGATGACTATGCCACGCGGATCACGATCACCCCTTGGCCATTCCTGGCGGCGTTAGGCTGTCTGGCGGTGGTGATGTGCGGGTTGATCGTAGCGCAGACGTCGAGGGCCGCGATGGCAAACCCCGTGAAAAGTCTTAAGGAGGATTAGTGATGCCAGTTCATGGCGATCCAGCCGGCGAGCTCCATGCACCAGGCCAATCCCAGATGTACGGTGAGACCCCCGAGGATGGAACGGGTTCGGGCGGCGAGGACGCCGAGGATGAGACCGCCGAAAAACGAAGAGATACACTCGCCGAGCGGTTTGCCGAAATGAATGGTGCAATAGAATGCGGCCATCGGCAGGATGGCGTCGGTACCCGCAAACCGGAGAAGGGCGATGACGAGGAGACCCCGGAAAAATAGTTCGATGCCGAGAAAATCGAGGCCATAGGAAAGCTCATAGAGCAATTTCCAGGGCCAGGAGGGATGGGCATAGCCATCGATAAAAGACAGATTTCGCAGCTTCGGGTATACCGATTGAAAATCGGGTTGTGTCGCGGCCAGCGCGATCAACGGCAGGACGGCCAGCAACAAAAGGAAATAGGGGGCCAGTTTGTTGTTCCGGCGGGTAAGGCCGACGGCGGCGGCAAGGTTTTCGCGGTTGAGGTTTTCCGCGGCAAGGTTTTCCCGGTCGGGGTTTTCGCCGACAAGGTTTTCGCGGTCAGGCTTTTCCCGGTCGGGGTTTTCGCCGGCGAAGAGACCGCCCTTGTACATGGCGAACAAAAAGATGAAAAGCAGCAAAAGTTTTAATGGAAGTTGCAGGACAAGCGCCGTGTAGCGATCCCAGGGCGGGGTGATGCCTTGCGGTAAAGGCAGCGACCAGTGGACCATCTTCAGCGAGAAATACAGACAGGCCAACGCCAGGATCAGCAGCATTTTCGGTTTGAAGTACCCGGAGGGCGGCGCCGATGCCGAGATCTGGATGGATTTGCTGCGGCCGCCGCGGAGGGTAGGGGCGGCCGTTAGTGAACGGTCCTTGTAGCCCCATTCGAACTGCAGTCCCCAGACCAGCGCGACGACGAGGGCATAGAATCCGAAGAAACCGCCGAGGGCCGCATACCAGGGCAAGGCCTGGATCCGCCATTCGATGCCAAAGGTGTAGTTGCCGGCGACGAGGGCGGCGACAAAGAGCAAGGTGATGAATAAAGCGGGTCGCGAGCTGTTACGAAGATAATCTGCGAAGTAGCGGATAAAGGCACGCATTATCCGACAAAGCTTTCTTTCATTTTACCGAGCAGGTCCGTGCCGAGCATCTTCTGCGTCAGCTTGAGCATGTTCAAAAATGATTTACCACGGGAGATGCCATGACCGATGATCACCGGTTTGGTGATGCCCAGCACGGGGGTGCCGCCGTAATATTCGAAATCGAACCGTTCGAAGAATTCGCTTTCCGTCTTATGTTGTTGGGAGATGTCGTATAGCGATTCGGCGAGCTTGAGGATGACATTGCCGGTAAATCCTTCGCACACGGTGACATCGGCTTTATCGAGGAGGATATCGCGGCCTTCCACGTTGCCGATGAAATTGAGCTGTTTATTCTCTTTGAGGAGGGGATAGGTCGCCTGAGCGAGGAGATTGCCTTTGCCTTCTTCTTCGCCGATATTGAGGAGACCGACGCGTGGATTGTCGATGCCCAGGATATGTTGGGCGTAGAGTGAACCGAGAACGGCGAACTGGTTGAGATTTTCCGGTTTGCAGTCGGCATTCAGGCCGACGTCGAGCAGAACGCCTGTCTTACCGTTTTCTTTGGGGATGACGGTAGAGATCGTGGGGCGTTGGACGCCTTCGATCGGTTTCAGGCTGAACAGTGCGCCTACCAGCATAGCCCCGGTGTTCCCGGCGCTGATGAAGGCATCCATCTTACCCGAAGCCAGCAGGTGGAAGCCAATGGCGATGGAGGATCTGGGCTTTTCTTTGAGCGCTTTGGTAGGATGTTCGTGCATGCCGATGACGTCGGGGGCGTGGACGACATTGACCGATGCGGCAGGAATGGAATATTCTGCCAACAAGGGCCGGACCTGGTGCTCGTCTCCTACCAACCATAGGGTCACCGGCGTCTGAACCGTTTGCAGATAAAGCTGGATGCCTCTGACCGCTTCGAGCGGCGCAAAGTCACCCCCCATCATGTCGAGACCAATATTCATATTGTTATGCCTCAGTGCATCAAGCCAATGTAGCCCTTCGGCAAAACATATCCAATGATTGCCCTTCGGGCGACGGGCAATCAGCCCATTGGCCAGACCTATTTACTTGATGGGAGCGGTTTCAGCGACAACTTTACCTTTGTAGAACAACTTGCCTTCGCTGACGTGAGCGCGATGGCGTACATGGATCTCACCGGTGGTGCTGTCTTTGCTCAAAGTTACTTTTTCAGCTTTATAATGCGTCCTTCTTTTGGCACCGCGCTGCTGGGAATGTCTTCTTTTCGGATTTGGCATATACTTATACTTTAATCTTTTTTGTGAGCCGATTTTTTTTATTCCGCCGGCGGCAGGTCTTTGAACTTTTCCAGACCTTTCCACAACGGATTGCCGGGTTGGCTTTTTTCCCGGTCGAGCTTTTTGAGCATTTCGAGCACCTCTTTGTTGCAATGCGGACCGCCCATCTCTTCCGGTTTGCACATGCGCTGCATCGGAATGCTCAGATTGATGAACTCATAGATCCAGTCCGACAGATACAGATGGCTTTCTCCTTTGGAGATATAGTACACATCCGGATCTTCTTCCTGTTGGTTCATGATGTCCGGGTCTTCCACGAGCTTGACCAGGATGTTGAACTCATCCCAGAGGTCCAGCGGAAGCTGGTTCCCGCAACGGTCACAGGCGATCTCGACCTTACCATCCACTTCGAACTTCAGCAGCATAAAGCTGTTCTTCTTATCGAGTGTCAGCTTGACATTCGCTTCGCAGCGGCGGAAGTCCTGTTGTTGATAGGCCTCAAAGAACTTGTCCGTGATCTTATAGCTAAACTCATGAATACCAGCCTTAAGGCCCACAAACGCTATTTCAAATTCACGACGGCTGCTCATGAGTGCTTTTTAAAGAGCTTGCAAAGGTAGGGAGAAAATCACTAATTTACAAACAAATGCGTCTCTTTACAAAATATTCCCGGGTGAGCATTCTTGCCAGTGTGCTGGCTTTGCTACTGGGAAGCGTAGGGTATTTCTTTGCCGTCCGGTTTGTGCTTTTACACGAGGTCGACGACAATGTAAAGATAGAGGAAGAGGAGATCATCGACCATGTGGCGCGGAATAACCGGCTGCCCAAGCCAGCCAACTACCGGGACCAGCAGATCGCCTTCGTTCCGGCTAAAGAGCCGGTAAAACGGGCATTTTCCAATACCAGCTGGGGACAGGTAGAGGCGCAGATCGCCAATGCCGTTACACTCGACGATGGCGGCGATGACCCTGAGGCGGCTACGCTGGTAACCAGTAAACGGATGCGGAAACGGGACGCCGACGACCCCTGCCGGCTATTAGTCTTTTCTGTTAAGACAGGTAACCAATACTATACGGTATATATCTCCAAATCGGAGGAGGAGGCCGAGGACCTGCTGGTAATGATCATGATCCTCACCGCGGGGATGATCCTGGTGATGCTGGGGGTGCTTTTGCTGGCCAACCGGCTGTTGCTTCGCCGGATCTGGCAGCCGTTCTACAGGATCGTGGACGGGATGCGCGCCTTTAATCTCAGCAGCCGCCGGTTGCTTCCCGAGGAGCAGACGGAGATCGAGGAGTTTCATGATCTCGATGAGGCCGCCCGGCAGATGACGGCACGGATCAGCCGCGATTATGAGATGTTGAAGAATTTTACCGAGAATGCCTCGCATGAGATGCAGACGCCGCTGGCGATCATCAATTCCAAGCTGGACCTGCTTATCCAGGACCCGCGGATGCGGGAAGAACAGCACCGCCCCGTGCAGGCCATGTATGACGCCATTGGCCGGCTCAGGCAGCTGAACCAGAGTCTTCTATTGTTGACCAAGATAGAGAACAACCAGTTCCCGCAGACCGAATCGGTGGATTTGGCGCCGCTCATCAAAGCCAAGCTGTCGCAATTCGAAGACCCGCTCCGGGACCGGCAGCTCCACGTACACCAGGAGCTTAGCCATACGCCGGTGGCTATCAACAATTATTTAGCAGATATCCTCCTCAACAATCTGCTATCCAATGCTATAAGACATAATAAAACTGCCGGCAATGTAGAGATCCGGCTAGGGGAACGAAGTTTGCGGATCAGCAATTCCGGTGCGGCGCCCAGTTTCGACCCGGCCACGATCTTTGACCGGTTCGTCAAGGGTTCGCATTCCGGCGGAACGGGTCTGGGGCTGTCGATAGTGCGGCAGATCTGCGATAACTATCGTTTTCCCGTGGGATATTCCTATAGGGGGGAGATGCATACCGTCGAGATCGTTTTTCCGGAGTAAACGGGTCAGCTTGCGCCTGGTTTGGAATCATCCGTTACAGCGGCCAGTTGGGGTATTATCCCGGGATGGCCGCCGGGAACTAAATGCTACAGAATTTAGACAGGATTTTTGACTAGATTTGCTTGGCTCGGATAAGAGTCTGGAAAATAGCATGTTAAGAATTTTTTTTTGTTTTATTTTCGGGATCGGGGGCCTTACCGGAAGGGTATACGGGCAGGAGGCCGGCGACGGGCCGGCAAGGCCGGACACCTTAGAGACTTCGCTGGACTTTTATCTCGATCAGGCCCTGCACAACAGCCCGCTTTTAAAAGATTATCGCAACCAGGTGCTTGCCGGGCAAATAGACAGCGCGCGGGTCAGGGCCAGCTATCGACCGCAGGTGGCAGGCAACAGCACCAATATCTATGCCCCGACCATCCATGGCTATGGCTATGATCAGGCCATCTCCAATGGCGGCAATTTCACCACCGTTGTGGCCGTCACCCAGACCCTGGTGGGACAAAAGCACCTGGACGCCCAATACGAGACGATCCGGCTGCAGAACCAGGGGGTCAGCAATACCTCGAAGATCTCGGAGCAGGACCTGAAAAAGAGCGTCACCGCCCAATACATTACGGCCTTCGGCGATCTGCAACAGCTCAGCTTTAACCGCGAGATCTACGGCGTGCTGCAGCGGGAGGAGCAGATCCTCAAGGACCTCACCGAAAAGAATGTGTATCGCCAGACCGATTATCTGACCTTCCTGGTGACGCTCAAACAGGAGGGGCTTCTTTTACGACAGCTGGACATCCAGTACCGCAATGATCACGGCACGTTGAATTATCTATGCGGCATCAACGATACGAGCGCCACGCAGCTGAAAGATCCGCGGATCGTCCTGCAGACCCTGCCCGATATCGGGAACTCCGTTTTTTTCCGGCAGTATGGGCTCGACAGCCTCAAGCTGAGGAACGACCGGAGCCTCATCGATTTCAGCTATCGCCCCAAGGCCACGCTTTATGCGGACGGCGGCTGGTCGTCGTCGCTGCAATATGAGCCTTATAAGAATTTCGGCGTGAGTTTCGGCTTTATGGTCACGATGCCGATCTACGACGGCCACCAGCGCAAGATGCAATACAGCAAGCTGGATATCGCCGAACGGACGCGCTCCGGTTACAAGGATTTCTTTACCCGGCAATACAATCAGCAGATCGCGCAGCTGACGCAACAGCTCAAGGCCACCGAGTCGCTGATCGGGCAGATCGATGAACAGGTCAAATATTCCAAGGCGCTGATCGAGGTCAACGAAAAGCTGCTGGGTACCGGCGATGCGCGAATCGCGGATTATGTGATCGCGCTGACCAATTATCTCAAGGCCCGAAATCTGCTGACGCAAAATAATATCACCCGGCTGCAGATCATCAATCAAATCAATTACTGGAACCGATGAATAGATATCTCTATATATTATTCTTTTTTTTGGTTAGCGCCTGCGGCACCAAAGCTACCAGGGAGGTCGACGATGCAGACGCGGGGACGCCGGTGACCGTGACGCAGGTGCAGCGGGGCGGGCTCGACGATTATATCGAGCTCAACGCGGTCTCGACCTTTTTGCAGAAGAGCTATGTCAAGGCTATCGCCAATGGCTATCTGCAGACCGCCGATGTCTATCCCGGGAAATATGTCGAAACGGGGCAGCCGCTGTTCACCCTGCAGACCAAGGAATCCAAAAGTATCGGCAATACCATCAAGCTGCTCGACAGCACGTTGAAATTCTCCGGCGTCACCACCATCAGGGCCACGCAACATGGCTATATCACGCAGTTGGACCATCAGCCGGGCGATTATGTACAGGATGGAGAGCAACTGGCGGTGATCAGCGACCGGAATAGTTTTGTCTTCCTGCTGGATCTGCCATACGAGCTGCGGCCCTATGTGCTTGGGAAAAAGACGGTAGAGCTGATCCTGCCCGACGGCACGAAGCTCAACGGTGAGCTTGGCCGGGTGATGCCTACGGTGGATTCCGCTTCCCAGACCCAGAACGTGGTCATCCGCGTGCCCAACGCCGGCCAGATCCCCGAGAACCTGATCGCCAGGGTCAGGATCCTCAAGACCCGGAAAAGCGCTACCCAGAGCCTGCCCAAGGCCGCCGTGCTGACCGATGAGACCGAAAGCAGTTTCTGGGTCATGAAGCTGATCGACAGCACCACGGCGGTCAAGGTGCCGGTAAAAAAGGGCATCGAGACACGGGATCGCGTCGAGATCCTCGAACCACAATTCTCACCTTCGGACAAGATACTGGTAACGGGCAACTATGGATTACCCGACACGGCTAAGGTGAAAGTAGAATAACATGAAAAATTTCTTTGTCGCTTATAAAAACCCCCTGACGGTCACCCTGGTCCTGGTGATCCTGGGCGGCATGTTCGCGTACAGCAGGCTTCAGACCGCGTTGTTCCCCGAGATCACGTTCCCCAAGATCAAGGTGATCGCCGATGCCGGTTTGCAGCCCGTGGACAAGATGATGGTCACCGTGACCAAGCCGCTGGAGAATGCCATCAAACGCGTTCCGGGACTGCAATATGTGCGAAGTACCACGAGCCGGGGCAGCTGCGAGATCTCGGCGTTCATGGACTGGAAGGCGGACATCGATCTGAGCCAGCAGCGGATAGAATCCCGGATCAACGAGATCAAGAACGACCTGCCCGCCGAGACCCAGGTCACCGTCGAGAAGATGAATCCTTCCATCCTGCCGGTGATGGGTTATACGCTGGAAAGCCATGACAAGTCGCCGATAGAGCTGAAGATGCTGGCCAACTATACGGTGAAGCCCTTTTTGTCACAGGTAGCCGGAGTCTCCGAGGTCAGGATCATCGGGGGCAAGACCAAGGAATACTGGATCAGCCTCGATCAGCAGAAGATGAGCACGCTGTCGATTACCCCCGATATGCTCAATACCGCTATCGGTCAGACCGGTTTTATAAAATCCAATGGTTATCTCGCCGATTACCATTTCCTCTATCTCACGGTTACCGATGCCACTGTTCATACCCCCGAGGATATCGGCAATATCGTCGTCCGCAATACGGGCAAACGGGTGATCCTTGTAAAGGACATTGCCGCCGTGGGGATCAAAGAAGCGGTGGAATATACCCGGATCAACGCCAATGGTCACGATGCCGTGCTGGTGTCCGTGGTCAAACAGCCGGATGCGAACCTCATCGATATGTCAAGGGCCACAGAGGCCAAGGTAGCGGAGCTGCAGAAGACCCTGCCAAAGGGCGTTACGATAAAGCCGTATTATATCCA
>DASZOW010000463.1:0-4264 GCA_035550615.1 Puia sp. | reverse complement strand
GATTTGGGCGGACGACAGATGCACGGTCCTTGAACCGGAAGCCTCGACGGTTTCCTCACGGCTAAACCGGATGGCAGGGCCCGTAAAATTCTCGGGAGTGATTGTTACCTGCAGCGATCCGTGCCGGGTAGAACCGCTGTTATTCGATAATTGCAGATCGAGCGACAGCTTCGCCAGACTGGTATCCGGCAATGCCGGCAGCTCCGTCACGATCCGGGGTCTACTGATCACCACCTGTCCCGTAGTACGCAAATACACAGGCTGCCAGATACCCATATTGCGGTCGTGGACTTCCGGTATCCAGTCCCACCCTACCGAGCTAAGCATCGTGACATTCTTGCCGATATCTCCCGTGGGACCGCCATTTTCATAGAAATCTTCCAATGCCTTGAGCTGCGGCGTAGCCGGTTCACCGGGCACGTCCAACGGGTAGATCTTAACGGCCAGGCCATTCTCCGCGCCGGCGTGAACCGCGGCGCTGACGTCCAGATCGAACTCTTCGAACATCCCCACCATTTTTGCCGAATCGGCAATCAGCCGTCCATTGACCCAGACCTCTGCACGGTAATTGATGCCTTTGAAGATAAGCTGGAAATGCCGCCCTTTGTCGGCGGCAGGCACGGAAAACGTCGTCCGGTACCAATAAGGTTTCTTCCACGGATTCGGCTGCCCCGGCAGATAGCTGTACTGTTCCAGATGAAATTCCCGGTTAAAGGTGTCCGAAGCATCCGGGATCAGCATATTGTTCATTCCGATATAAGGGTCCGGATAGACTTTGTTGGCGACAAGACCCGTCAAAACTGTCGAGGGAACGGTCACGGGAAACCAATAGTTTGCCGGCGCATAATCGGCGGACGAAAGAGAGTCTCCACCGGCTTTCACCACCGCGGAGGAAAGCATCGAAAAATGGGAAAGCTTTACCTGCCGCACAGGCAACGCCACCGGTGTGGACGATTGGGCCGAGAGAAGCACTGGAAACAGGAACAGGGCAAAAAGAACCTTGGCTTTAAGCATCGTTATTGATCTGATTTGGTGTTGCTGATAAAAGCTATGCGTTTCCCGTCGGGCGACCAGGATGGGGTATTAATGGACCCCTGACCACCATAGAAATAAGCCAGCACTTTGGGCTCGCCCTTGCCATCTACAGGCAGTAGCCGGAGATAGACGTGTTTATACGGTGGATGGATATTTGCCGGCGTCTCCGTTGGCAGAAAGGATAAGTAGACAAACCACTTTCCATCGGGTGAGATATGTGCAAACCAGTTATTGTATCCGTCGTTGGTGACCTGCTCCTGATCGCTGCCATCGGATTTCATCCGCCAGATCTGCATCAGTCCGCTACGAACGGAATTGAAATAGATATACTTTCCGTCGGGGGTATATTCGGGTCCGTCGTCCAAACCTGTGGTAGTCGTCAACCGTATCTCTTTTCCGCCTTCGGCCGGGATCTTGTATACGTCGAACTCTCCATTGCGTTCGCCACAAAACACCAGGTCCCTGCCATCCGGCGACCAGCCATGCAGATAGGAAGGTCCCCTGGGGGTGATCTGTTTAGGAGTGCCGCCTTCTATCGGAACGGTATAGATGATCGATCCGCCAAGCTCCCTGACAAAATTGCTCAGACCCAACATCTTCCCGTCAAAGGAAAGCACATGGTCATTATTATTGTTGTTTACCGTTCCCGTCCTGAGGGCCTGCGGAGTACGGGTGGCCAGATCGAATCGATAGACGGTCCCTTTTGCGTCGTTAAAGACCAGGCTCTTGCCGTCGGGCGTCCAGTTAGGCGCCTGGATGGAGTACGGCACAGAGTAGATCACCTCACGATGTCCGGAAGCGACCTCCAGCAACTCCAGCCGGCTGCCCAGCGTCATCTGGGTTCGATCGTTGGATTCCCCGGGATAAGGAACCGTGATGCTGACATTGCTAAACACGCCGGTCTCCAGGACATCGGAATTATGTGAGCCCACAAAAAGGCCGACATATACGTCGTCCCCGAGGTCGACCCCGGTCAGGGTATCGGTCTGGAATGGCTCTCCATAGATCGCGGCGCGCATGATGTATATTCCGCCTTTTCTTTCCAGCTGGAGGATATTGGCATGGGTCAGCTTCAATCGGTGTTCCTGGGTCTGCGCCCCCGCCGTCGGCCGCCATTGCAGTGAAGTAAGCCCGTCTCCATGCTCGACCGCATTTACATGGGCGGAATTGCCGTCAAGGCTTTTGCGGATCATCCAACCTACCTTACGATGATAATCGACCCAAGTCCCGAGGAACTCCGCCCGTGCATATAAGATGAAATCTCCCCGGAGCTTTTTCCAGGCATACTGGAACTCGTCGTGATCCGCCCAGACGTTATACCCGGCGCCGGAGATAACATACTGACCGGTTTCGGGAATATATGTGGCCGACCCGGGCTTGACATTCGTTCCCACGTCGCCGTGGCCGTCGAAGATGCCGACGGTCTGAGCAGAAAGGGAAAGACCGGAAACGACGAGCAAAGAAAGCAGCAATGCGTTAGCTGGAAGTGGCTTCATGATCAGACAAGGTTCTGCTTGATATAATTGATGCTTTTCGTGATACTGTCGAAAGGAGAGCCCGGGCATTGGTCCTGCTCTACGAACCAATATTTCATGCCCGCAACAGCTTTGTGTGCAAAGATGCGTTTGAAATCGATGGTCCCATGTCCCACTTCGGTGAAATTATGTTGCGGAGTGGCATCCATGTCCTTAAGATGCCAGAGCGGGAACCGGCCCGGATGCGCTTCGAAGAGCTTTACCGGATCCTGACCGGCTTTTGTAGCCCAGTAAAGATCCAGCTCCATCTTTACCAACTTCGGGTCCGTCTCGCTGAGTAGGATATCATAGGGATACTTTCCGCCCTGTGCCGCAAATTCGAAATCGTGATTGTGGTGACAGAACTGGATACCCGCTTTTTTGCATTTCTCCCCGGCGATATTGAAATTGGCGGCCATCTTCTTATAATGGTCCAGCGAACCGCGCTCGGGTTCCGATAGCCACGCGCAGATCATATATTGCAAACCCAGCGCATGCGCATCTTCTACGGCCTTATCCCAGTCGTGCAGGATGGTCCCCTTAAACACGCCATTGGTAAGGGTGGCGCCTTGGGAGTCCTCGCCGTAGCGGTAATGACAGCTGCGCATCACCAGTCCGTTTTTCTTGAGCATGGTGGCAAACGTTCTCGCATCCATACCATAGAACTTTTCGTCGCCGCTATTGTACGTAGCGCCTTCCAGTGAATTATAGCCGATGCGGGCGACCCTGGCCAATGTGCCTTCCGGGTCTTTAGCCATAAAATCCCTGACCGTATAAAGCTGTAAACCGAAGACCTGGCCGGCCGGCGGCAGGAAAGAGGGTAAGGCCGGCGCTGCCAATATCCCCGCAGAATAGAGTGAAGCTGTTTTTAGAAAGTCCCTTCGTGTAGTGTGCATATCGAGCAGTTTCTGCTAATTTACGACACCCATCCTATTCCCGCCCACTCACAATCCCGAAAGCAGCAGGTAATGGAAAAAAACGGCTATAATAATGTAACTTTCACCTAAAGAGCACGGTTTTTATATTCGACAAGAATAGAAAACAGCCTTACAGCGGCCGGGTAGACGACATGGAGACGCCGACCAAAGCCCCATAATCGGCAGATATTTTATTGAGCATTTTATGTCAGTCCAGCATAATCAAAAGGAAAACACCTTCTCACGGGTCGCGTTCGTATTGCGCCAAGCCTTATCCGGCCAGGAACAGGATTATACCTCCGGCAGCATCCGCCGCGCCGTGATCTTACTCTCCATTCCTATGATCCTCGAAATGAGCATGGAGTCGGTGTTCGCCGTGGTAGACATCTTCTTTGTCGGCCGGCTGGGAACGGCTGCGGTAGCCACTGTCGGATTGACCGAATCGGTCCTTGCGTTGGTATATTCCCTTGCCATCGGTCTCAGCATGGCCGCCACAGCCATGGTAGCCCGAAGGATCGGTGAAAAGAACGAAGAAGAAGCATCCCGGACCGGCGCACAGGCAATCCTTATGTCCCTTGTCGTGACTGTCGTGGTCAGTCTTTGCGGCGCCCTCTTTGCCTCGCGTATCCTGAGTGTTATGGGCGCCTCCCCCGAGGCGGTGGTTAGCGGAGCATCGTATACCCGCATCATCTTCAGCGGCTCGATCGTCATCATGCTGCTCTTTCTCATTAACGGCATCTTCCGGGGCGCGGGTAACGCCGCCATAGCCATGTGGTCGCTGTGGATCGCCAACGGCTG
>DASZOW010000462.1:0-6653 GCA_035550615.1 Puia sp. | reverse complement strand
ATGACACTTGATCCGACTTAATCTACCCTAATCACGGCGGTCCTTGGAGAGACGCCGTTTTGGTTGAAAGATTCTATCGTAAAATAGTAGGTTTTTTCCTTGTCCATCGTCTTCAGCCAATAATCGTTGGCGTCATTGACCTGGATGCAGGTATACAGTTTATCGGGTACGGTGCCATAGTAGATATTATAACCGTAGGCATTGTCCACGGGCTTCCATTTTATCCAGGCGCTTCTTTTGTCTTTTTCCGTCCGCAGTATGATCAGCTGGCCTACCGTATCGGGTTTTTGGCCGGCGCCATGGCCGAAGATCCGCAGCCCGCTGATGGCGAATTTCCCTGTGGGCATGTGGATATTCTCCAGCCGGACATAACGGACCTGGACGGGTTCATGCAGCTCCATATAGTCATGCGGGACATCGGTGGCATTATGGCTTTTGTCGATCAGCATCTTCCAATGTTTTCCGTCGGTAGAGCCGGTGATCCGGTATCGATGATAGATACCTGTTTGTTTTCCCAGAAAGGTGGCATCCTGATCGGCGTAATTCACCTGTATGGCATTCACGGTACTTGTGGCTCCCAGATCGGATTCTATCCACTCCCCCGGGTCAGCGGTGGCCGCGCTCCAATATGTCTTTATATCCTCATCCACGGCGTCGTTGGCGGGATGAGCGGAACCCAATGTCGACGAGACGAGGACCGGCGTCTTATAGTTCAGCAACATCCACCCGGTAAAGCGGCCGTCGCTGAGATCATGTGGATAGTCGCCGAAAGCCGCATCCATATACATCACCCCGTCCTTGTCGAAGCCGGCCGGCCAAAGCCCTAACCGCCGCTCGAAGCTGTTCTTCACCGAAATCGAGATCGTTGAGATATGCCAGTAATGCCCCGCGTTGTCGGCAAACGTACTGCCATGACCTGCTCCACGCGCGAATCCGCCGGGATGAAAAGACAAGGGATCGGACTGTGGTTTGTCAAAAGGACCGAGCGGCCCGTCGCCTACGACGACCCCATCTGCATATCCGCTGAACTCGGTGCCCGGCGCCCCATATTGCAGATAGTATTTGCCATTGTGTTTCGTCATCCACGACCCTTCGATGAACGGGTCCAGAAAAGTATTGTCCATGTATTCCCCAAAACGCTGCCAGCCAAAACGCCATGGATGCAACAGGTATAATTCCGTCCTGGTACCGATAGGCTGCATAGTCTTCCGGTCGAGCTCGACGCCATAAAGGGGGTAAGCGTTGCTGCTGCCGTTATACATATACAGCCGGCCGTCGTCATCGGTAAAAAAAGCCGGGTCCCAGCCGCCGATGGCAAATGAGTCGACCAAAGGCTTCCATTCATCGGCTTTTGGATCGGTGCTCATCCAGATGGTAAAATTGCGGGTGTAGGTCGAACCGAAAACGATCATCGTATCCCCGATAACGCCTACCGCGGGAGCACAGAGCTCGTCATATCCCTTATTCCAGGGGCGCAGGAATCTTCGGGACATGAATGTCCAGTGGAACAGGTCGCTGCTCCACCAATAGCCCCATTGGTTGGTGCTGAAAAGATAATAATCGCCTTTATAGTTTACGATCACCGGATCGGCCGTTGCCCGGTGCTTGCCCCATTGGGTAAAGTCCGGGATCGGCGTGTAGCCATAATCCAGGTCCATCGGGTTACAATAGGTCTTTGGCTGCGCCATCACCTGGCAGCAACACGCCATGATCGTGGCTATTCCGAGGAGTCTCTTCATACGCTTATTTTAGTGCTTCATCCTTGTCTTTTTCCAAAAAGCCCGAGCTTTCCTGTACGCCGCTCGTGTCCCACTCCAGCAAAGCCTCATCGGGTACCACCTGCACGGGTACGGTATGTGAACCATTGGGCTCATTATATCCGACATTGTTCTTCCGGTTATAACAAGAGATCAACGACCAGCGCGCAGTATCGGACAGGTTGGCGGCCGAGCGGTGCAAAAGATTGCTATGGAAGAACAAGGCATCTCCCGGCGCCAGCTCGACATATACCAGCGGCATCGCCTTCAACGCGAGATCGACATAATGCTGCGAAGCTCCAACCTGCTCGCCGGCAAAACCATGCTCGATCCGGCCCATCTTATGTGAACCGCCGATGACCTGCAGACAGCCGTTCTCCTTTGTTGCCTTCGTGATCGCGACCATCACCGACAACATCTGATCGGGAAACAGGAATTCGTTCTTATACCAATAACCATAGTCCTGGTGCCATTCCCAGGCGCCGCCGACACGCGGTTCTTTTTGCATGAGCTTGCTGTGGAAATGGCAGACGGGCGAATCGCCGTCCAATAGCCTGCCCGCGGCATCCACGATCCGCCGGCTGCGGGTAAGCAGACCATAAGCATCGTCTCCCGGATTATACCAAAGCGTGAGTTTCGTCTTTTTCCCTGTCTGGTCGTTGAGATCGAAAGCATGTTTCCGAAGGAGCTCATCGCCTGTGGCGATCGCATACAGCTTATCGATTTCGGCGGGCGAAAGGAAATTCGGCACAATAAGATATCCATCTCTTTCATAAGCGGATATCTGCTGCGGCGTCAGTTGAAAATAGTTCATATTTTAGCTTTTTATGTTGGGACAGTGAAGCCCAATTTCTCTAAACCGGAGCGGATATCGGGGATGTGCATGAAAAGCTTCCAGATCAGTCCGCTGCGATAATTCTCGATCATCACGACTATGGGACCCTCATCGATCGCCAGATGCGTCCGCGCATACCAGTTCTTCGTCTCGCTGAAACCATCGGCAAAGCCATAGGGTCCCCAGATCTTATCCCCGAGATCATAATAAAAATGTCTCAGGGCCTGCATGCTATACTCCGGGGTATATGGAAAAGACGAGAGCGCAGCGGTAGGCTGGATCACTCCCCGATCGTCCTGCGGGCAATGTGCAACATAACCCTTGTAACTATCGCCCGCAGTAAGCCCCCAGCAATCGGCGCCATATCCCTTGTATCTTTTGGGGTTCTCGATACAGTAGGCGCGATTGATCAGCGTATGATTAAGCGTTTGTTCGGCATAGTCGATACCATGGTCGTCCCGGAGCCCACGGGGATCGATGCCCATAAAGGTATACTGCTCAAAGAATAATGGCCCGCCGTATTCGAAATTTCCCAGCGGAAGGCGGATACCGTAATATGTCTTTCCATTTCTCCACGAGGCGCTGTTGACCCAACAAGATTCATATAATTCCCTGGATATGGGATGAGTTGGCGAAGCGGCCGACATGATATAAGTGATCAGGGCCTCGTCCCAGCCATAGACGGGAAAATTCATATCAAAATCATTTTTGGGACTCCAATGCCAGTAAAGACGTTTATTATCTCCCCGGCTATGCCAGTTCCAGTCGGCATCATTCCACATCGCTGTAACGCGGCTTCGGAAATAGGTCTCCAATGGTGTATCCGCATCAAAATATTCGCGGGCGCAAAGCAGTCCCATCAGCAGATAAGAGGTCTCCACGATGTCGGCGCCGTCATCCAGCCGGCCGAAAGGGATCGTCTTGCCCGTAGCGCCGTTCATAAAATGCGGATAGATGCCGTGATAACAATCCGCCTTTGTCAAAAAGTCGACGATCTTGATCAACCGGCGCAGGGCGGTATCCCGGCCGATCCAGTGCCGTTGTACGGCAACGATGGTTGCCATGACGCCAAAGCCCGTTCCTCCGATGGCGCAGGCCTCCGGTCCGAAGGTATCCTTGCTGAAATTGGGCTGACCGTCTGCTTCATTGATATAATCCCAGTAATATTCTGCCTTTACGGTATTGTCTCTTTCTCTGGCAAGACCGCTGACGGGATGGGCGAAATCCCAGAAATAACGAAAGGTCTGACGTTGCACGACATCCAGCAAGGCGGAGTCGGTAAGGCCTTTGATAATACCTACAGGAGCAATGGATACCGGGCCTGCATCGAGCCAGGGGCTTTCAAATCCCAGCTTCTTCAGTCCATTCCGTACTTCGGGGCAGCTCATGAACAGCCGCCACAACAAGCCGCTTCGATAGTTCTCGAGCATCGCGACCTCCGGCCCCTGATCGATGGCAAGGTAATGCGGCGGAAACCAGTTCGCATTCTGACTGAAAGCGTCGTAAAAACCATATCTGCCCCAAAGTTTTTCATGGAGGCTGTCATACCAGTACCGGATCGCCGCCATGGATCGTTTCGGGGTATAGGGCATGGCCGAGATCGCCGCTGTCGGGGATATTACACCCAGATCGCTTTTTTCATCGGGGGCATGCGCCGCATAGCCGACGACCGAATAGCTGGCGGTAAGGCCCCAATTGTCTTTGCCATAGCCTTTGAACTCTTTGGGATTATCGACACACCAGTTATAGTTTATCAACGTTTGAGCGCGGTTTTCTTTCCAATAATCGGCATATCTATCCCTCAGACCGCGCGGATCCAGTCCCAGATAGGAATACTGCGACCAAAAAAGCGGGCCGCCATGCGGTGGGTTGCCCTGCATATGCAAATGCAGCGTGTCCCCCTTATAGGTAGTGATGCTATCGATAGCTCCGTTTTGGGCCCATCCGTCATGATATACCTCTGCTGGAATAGGATGTGTCGGCGATGATGCGGCCATTACATATAAAATGAGGCATTCGTTATAGCCATGCACCGGGAAATTCATTTTCCAACCATAGCTGGGGCTCCAATGCCAGAACAGCACATTTTGCCCACCGTTACGATACCAGTCGAAATCGACGCCGCGCCACAGCGTTTCGATCCGCGAAGCCAGCTGTTTTTCTTCAGCGCTGCCGTCATGAAAATACTGACGAACGCATAGCAGGCCTTGCAACAGATAGCAGGTCTCCACAAGATCGCCACCGTTATCCTCGCGGCCAAAGGGTTTGACGTGACCGGTCTCATCATTTATCCAGTGTGGCCAGGCCCCGTGAAAACGATCCGCCTTCTCCAAAAATGAAACGATCTTCTGGAAACGTCTAAGGCCCTGTTCCCGGGTGATATAATGCCGATGGATGGCCGCCAGGATGGCCATCAGGCCAAAACCGCTGCCGCCGGTAGCGATGATGCGCCTGTCATGGTCCGGATAATTATTGTCCATGTGGGTTCGTTCCGGCGCCATGCCGCTATTGGGTTCGGCACCATCCCAGAAGTACTGAAAGGTTTGTTTCTCCACGAGATCGAGCAAAGTGGAATCATCGATCCGCTGTGCGGATAGCATGCTGATCGAACAAACGCATACAAGAAAAAGAAATACTGTTTTCATAACGATCCTTAAAAATGTGGACTGCTGAAGCCCAGTGTTTTCATTCCCTGCTGG
This sequence comes from Puia sp., assembly GCA_035550615.1. Taxonomy (GTDB): domain Bacteria; phylum Bacteroidota; class Bacteroidia; order Chitinophagales; family Chitinophagaceae; genus Puia. The sequence goes on along the minus strand of DASZOW010000462.1, from coordinate 1,362 downwards.
ATCTCCGGACAGCTCATGAAAAGGTTCCATAGGAGACCGCTCCGATAATTTTCTATCATGACGATCTCGGGTCCCTGGTCGATGGCCAGGAAATCGGTGTCATACCAGCTCGTAGCGAGATCGAACGCGTCGATGAAGCCATAACCCTTCCACAATTTATCGCCCAGCGTATAATAAAAGAAGCGCAGGGCATTCATAGACTCCGTGGGCGTGTAGGGCATAGAAGAAATGGCAGCCGTCGGCGCGACCACTCCATAGTCATTGGTGGGGGAATGGGCCGAGTAGCCGTTTTGTTCATCGCTGGCGGTCAGCCCCCAACAGAGATTGCTATAGCCGAAATAGTGTTTGGGATTGTCGATGCAATACAGATAGTTGATCCGCGCATGCGCCGTATCCTGGGTCCAATAGCTGGCATAGGCGTCTGTTAGACCGTGGGGATCGATGCCCAGAAAAGAATAATGGGCGAAGAAAAGCGGTCCGCCGTAATCAGGGCCCAGGGGCAGCCGGATGCCGTAGTAGCTCCGGTTATTCTGCATGGCTCCGTTGGCCGCCCAGCCATTGTCATAGACCGTCTTCGGGATGCTATCTGGGTCGGCCGAAGCAGCCAATACATAGGTGATCAGCGCCTCATTCCAGCCGCGTACCGCGACATTGACGGCCCAGCCGTGATCCGGGCTCCAGTTCCAATAAAGGACATTTTGACCGCCCTGGCGGTACCAGTTCCAGTCGACGGCTTTCCAGATCGCATTGACATTCATACGCAACGAGATCTCCTGCGGATCCGTGGCGCTGTTGAAATACTGTCGCGCACAAAGCAGGCCTTCCAAAAGATAGGAGGTCTCTACGATGTCGCCTCCATCGTCATTGGCGCTAAAGGGAATGGTGGCGCCCGTCGCACCGTTCATCCAGTGTGAGAATGCGCCGTGATACCGGGTTGCCTTTGTCGTGAGAAAAGAGACGATCGTGTCGATCCGGGTCAGCGACTGCTGACGCGTGATAAACCCGCGCTGGGTAGCCGCCAGCATGGCCATGATGCCAAAACCGCTGCCACCAGTGGTCACAAGATCACCCGATGACGTCCTTTCCCGCGCCAGACCGGAAATAGGATGACCGAAATCCCAGAAATAAGTAAAGGTCTGCCGTTCTACGAGGTCGAGGAGAGCGCTGTCGGAGATGCGCGGGAACTTATCCGAAGAATCCAGCGAGGTGATGAATCGAAGGGTGTCGGCTGACCGAAGTTTTCCTCCGGCCCGGGACTTGAGACCCGTTCCCGCGACGAGGATATAAGACGTAAAGTGCCTGAGTGGCGCCGCCGGACGGATAACGATCGTACTGTCGTTGTTATCGAAGGACGGGTTAAGT
>DASZOW010000461.1:0-4499 GCA_035550615.1 Puia sp. | reverse complement strand
GATTCGCCCACGTTTCCAAACCGCAAATCCTTCCGGCTTCTTATCCAGCTTGCTATAGTTAAAATCCTGCATGACTCCGACAATCTCTTCGATGCGGCCCTGGCTGTCGTCGAGCAAAGTCCCGACCGCATGGCGAGGATCGAGCCCGAGCATTCGTGCAAAGGTCTCATTGACCAGCAGTTTTGCGCTATCATCCGGCCGGAAATCCCGGCCGCTTAACAGCCGGACGCCGTTGGTCCTGACGAAATACTCGTCGGAGATGAGGTAACTGGCGTTCCTGCCTTTGTCCTCGCGTTGTCCTTTTACCCAAAAGGTGTTGGAAAAAAAGGAAGGCCCGCTGAGATAGGCGCTGGCATCGCTGGCGAGATTTATCCCGGCCAGTCCGCGGATATCGTTCAAAAAAGCAGGGATTTGCCGGGTAGCCGCCCCCGTCTGGAATGAGAACACCAGCCGTTGATCGGGATTGAAGCCAAGATCTTTATTCCGGATATAATTCAGCTGGCTGTAGATGACGCATACCCCTATGATGAGAACTATCGACAGTACGAACTGGAATACTACCAGGCCGCGACGCACACCTGCCGCGGAGATATGGCTGGTGAAATTGCCTTTGATGACCTTGATGACCCTGAATGCGGAAAGATAAAAGGCCGGATAGCTTCCTGCGATCCCTCCCGTAGCTATCAGCATCAGGCAAACGATAACCCAGACACGGCTTTCTTTTAAAAAGCTCCAATGGATCTCCGCCCCGGTAAGCTCATTCAGCCAGGGCAGCGATAATATAAGCCAGGGGATCGCCAGGATCAACGCTACGCCACTGACCAGCATCGATTCGCCCAGGAATTGCCTGATGAGATGTTTTCTTTCGGCGCCTGCAACTTTTCGAATTCCCACCTCTTTGGCCCGTTTCGTAGCCCGCGCAGTGGAAAGGTTCATGAAATTGATACAGGCAACCAGCTGGATCAGGATCGCTATCGACAGCAGGACATGCAAAAAGACCGGACTTACGGGGTCGGTCAGCTGCGGGCCGCCCAATCCGGGAGTAAGATGAATGGTGGTCACCGGCTGAAGGAACAGACGGCAGGAGATCCCCGTCCCCCGGAGCTGTGGCTCCCCGTATCTTGCGAAAAAAGACGGCAGCCTTGCTTCCAGTGCGCCTGCGTCGGTCCCTGGCTTTAGGCGTACATACGAGGAGACATATCCGTTCCTCGTCCAGGCATCCGTATGCAATGCCTCCTCGCCGAAGAACCCGCTGTTCATGGCCAGAAAGACCCCGGCATGGAGATGCGAGCGGCCCAGACTTTCGTCCACGACGCCCTGCACCTGGTAATCCTTTTTAAAATAGATGTTCTCCACCGTGATCGTCTTGCCAATAGGATTTTCGCTCCCGAACAGCTTTGCTGCCACGGATCGTAACAACACCACGGAAGAGGGCTCATTAAGGGCCGTCCGTGCGTCGCCTTCGACAAAATGAAAGGAAAATACCTCGAAAAATGTAGAATCGGCATACACGACCTCGTGCTCGTAGATCGTCTTGTCTTTATAATGCAGAACGTGTTTGTCAACGCCCAGAATGGGAAAGATCCTGGTAAACTGCTCCACCTCCGGAAAATCCTGCTTCATCAATGGAGCCACCGGAGCTACGACCGTAGCCGATCTCCCACCGAAACCCCGGCCCCTGAATTCTTCATCGATGCGATAGATTTCGGCAAAGTGCCGATGCTGACGGTCATAGTTGAATTGATCGGTTACATACAGCACAATGTACAAACAGCATACGCTGCCTAGGGTCAGCCCGAGGATATTGATCGCGCTGAAAGTCTTGTTCCTGAACAAAACGCGAATGGCCGTTTTCCAGTAGTTCCTGAACATCGATAATGAAGTTTATTTTGCCTTCCGGACGTATACGCTGCCGTTAAAGGTTTTCATCATGATCTCGGGGCCGCCGCCGTTGATGGCGCCGTAGACCCAGTCGTCTATATTGATCCGATACATGTGGTCGCCATCCTTTTTTTCGACGGATGAGTGCCCTTTGTCGATGGCGACGTCGAAGTCGGAAAAGATATCGCCCTGTTCCGCTTTCAGTTTCACCTTGGCCTTGAGGTCGGCGGGGAAGGTCACGTCGATCTTGCCATTGAGCGTGGAGAAGGCCATGGCCGCCTGGGGGTTTACGGTTTTGAACCCGACGATCACATCGCCATTAACGGTGTTGGCGACCACGGACCCCGAGACGTTCTCGCAATGGATCCAGCCGTTGACATTGGTGATCTCCAGCTGCCCGCTCACATTGTTGACGCTGAGATTGCCGTCATTGACCGTCGAAACCGTAAGCTGGGAGGTCGTCATCGGAACCTTGACCGTAATGAGCTTGATGTGAGACAGGCCTGCATCGACGTTGACGTTATTGTCGTCCTCGCTTGCCTTGACTTCGGCTCCGCCTCCACCGATCCGCCTCATCCCGCCGCCACCGGACGAGGACTCGTCTTCTCTTTTCCCGGCTTCTACTTCTACCAGGACCTCTTTGCCGTCATAGCCGCTGACTTTTATCGAGCCGTTCAGCGCGTTGACTTTCACCTTACATGGTTTCCCGGGTTCGCTGAGGGGAATGCTCATCTCCTGTTTGGATTCGGTCTGTGCGTGTGTGCTGCCGGCAATCGCCAACGCGATCATCAATGCCGGGATCATTTTCATCGTCTTCATACTGTATAATTTAAGATTGCTTTTTAACATAGATGTCTCCGTTCATCGTCTCGAATTTAAAGAGTTTACCGCCGTTGCCTATCTTGATCTGTTTGGCGATATTCAATTTATACGTGACGCCGCCGCCATGGTGTTCCTGGTTCTTTGTCACCTGCGCCGGCAGGATCTCTACATCAGGAAAATCAGTGTAGAACGAGCCATTCATGCTTTTGAACTGGCAGATCGCCGACATGTTGCGGGGATAGGTGACGCTCAGGGTGCCATTGAGGGTATAATAGTCCGAAATGGCGGGAGGCGTATCCAGATAACTGACAGTGAGATCGCCATTGATCGTCCTGGCATTGGTGGCGCCCCTGGCGTTTTTGATGGTGATCGGGCCGTTGACGTTGTTGACGTCGAGTGTTCCGGCCACGTCTTTGACGCTGATATCGCCGCGGTTTACGGTGGAGATTTTAAGGCCCAGCGAGTAGGGAACGCGCACGGTAAAGGAGAGCTGAAAATCGTAATCGATCTTCCTGTCGTTCCCATTCCAGTTTTCCCAGCGATGAGGCCGCGTGTCGAAAGGTTCGGCGATATACACTACGATGCTGTCGCCATGCTGGTCGAAGCCAAGACGAAACTCGGATTTACCGATGGCCAGCCTGTCGTTGTCATCGGCCGTGATGGTCTTGTCGATATCGACGACTACCTTGTCGCCGGCATAGCCTTCCACCTTGATCGGGCCGTTTAGATTGTAGATAGCCAGCTGGCCGGAGGCGGCGGCGCTTATAGGAAATTCCCTGGTGATATGTTCCTTGAACTCCTGGGCGGTGGCGCCGACGCTGCAGACCAAGGCCAGGCCCGTGATAAACGGGAAAAATAGCTTTTTCATATATGGTTGTTTTTATCCTAACCGGGCAATAGCAGCCTCGATCCTGGTTCGTACGAGAACGTTGAGGTTTTTTTGTTGGAGTAGTTTTTTAAACGGTCGAACGGCGTTCTTTTCCTGTAGCTTTAACATCACGTCTGCAAGCGCCGCCTGCACCAGTGGCGATTCCTGTTGCAATATCGATTGCACGAGGCCTTCTCTTACGGCCGGGTTAGAGGCGTAATGGGTCAGCGCTTCGAGGGTCATGAGCCGGACATTGACATTTGGATCGTTATTCAGTGTGGTCAGCAGGGCCTCGACGACTCCGCGGTTTACCGTCTTGATCTCGCTGGTATAGCTCACTCCCCTGATCCGTTCCGAGGCGGAAGGGTTTTGCAACAGCGTCTTCATCATCATTTCCCGCATATCGGTGACCTGGGCCGTCAGCGATTCCAGCTGTTGCCTGTCGGCGGACGCCGGCGCCGGCGCAGGGGTGCTGAGCCAATGCCCCAGACCGATCCCTGCTATGACGAGCAGCAGGCTATAGGCCATGGTGAAGCCGGGGTTTATGGTGAATATCTGCCTAATCCGGGCCACGATGCCGTTCCCGGTTTCGCGTGGCGTCGCGGTAGCCTTATAGCTGTCGAGCACGGCGTTGAATCGCACCAGCGTGCCCGCCGGGGGTTCGGGGTCGGGGATATCGTTCATGAGCTCCCAGAGATGGCGGCTGGCGGACAGCTCGCTCCGGCATTCCTCACAGCCCGCGAGATGTTCTTCCACTTCAACCCGCTCTTCCTCCGTAAGCTGGTGCTCCAGCCAGGCGGTCAACAGCGTTTTATCAAAACCACATTCCATATTATTTTTTTTCTTCTTCTGATTGTGTAAAGAGCTCTTTAAGCTGATTAATGGCACGGTGGATGCGTACCTTGACGGCGCCCACACTGATGTCCAG
>DASZOW010000460.1:0-3026 GCA_035550615.1 Puia sp. | reverse complement strand
TACCGCGGAGTCTTGCGGCTCCGCACGCGCGGCGCCATCCATATTCGACTGACCGAAACAAAGAAATACATAGAAGTTGGAGTCCGGGCCCGCATCCACCAGTGTATACTCATTCCCGGCAGTGGTCGGCAGATCATACAGCAGGGTCGGCTTCAATGCCGGAGGCGTAATGACCGCCCGGTCCGAAACGATAGGCCCGGGCGTCTCCTCCGTCTGATAGAAAGGATTGGTATTTACCCCGACGGCCGGTTTCAGCAGGCCACCAGGCTTCGTCGCCATCCCACCAGATGGGTTCATGGACCGCTTACCATTCTGGTTTGCACCTCCGGCCAGCTTCAACGCATTCGGTGCCCGCAGCCGCAGGTTCCCGCCAAGCCGCGATTTTATCACCAGCTTTACCAGCAGGCCGTCCTTCCATTCCATCCGCACGATCTCGAACCCGCCGCGCGCCCGCAGTCCGCTCACGCTCCCTGCCGGCCAGGCATCCGGGAGGGCCGGCAACAAATGCACCGCCCCATCGGCACTCTGCATAAGCATCTCCGTTATACCCGACGTACACCCGAAATTCCCATCGATCTGAAAAGGAGGATGCGCATCGAAAAGGTTGTTGTATGTTCCGCCCCCGCCTTCGTTCGTACCCAGCGGCGACAATTGATTTTTGATCAGCGTGTACGCATGATTGCCGTCCAGCATCCGCGCCCACCAGTTGATCTTCCACCCCATGCTCCATCCCGTGGAAACATCCCCCCGCTGGATCAAGGTATTCCTTGCCGCGCTGTACAGCGCCGGCGTCCGATACGGCGAGATCTGGTTCGAAGGGAACAGTCCATATAAATGAGAGATATGCCGGTGATGGTCATTCGGATCGTCCACATCGTCCAGCCACTCCTGCAGCTGACTATGCTGTCCGATATGCATCGGCGCCAGCCGGCCCCGCAGCCCCCGCAACGTGTCGGCAAATGCCGCATCGGAATGCAGGATACCGGCAACCCTGATCGCGGTGCTGAATACATCGAAAACGATCTGGTTGGTCATGGTCACCCCCGCATCGACAGAAGAGCCATGGTGCGCCGCGGGCGCATTCTCGGGCGACATATCGGGACAAACCACCAGCCAGTGATAGTTGGGATGCTCTACCAAAAAGTCCGCATAGAACAGGGCCGCGCCCTTCAGCACAGGCCAGACGGACGCGAGATACGCCTTGTCGCCGCTGTAGAGATAATGCTCCCACAGATGCTGGCTCGTCCACCCGCCACCGTTATTCCATATCCCCCAGAACGCGCCATCGACAGCGCCCGTGGCCCGCCAGATATCCGTATTGTGATGCGCCATCCAGCCCCGGGTCCCATACATATCCCGCGCGGTCTTCTGTCCCGTGACAGACATGTCCTTTACCATCTGCAGAAAAGGTTCGTGCAGCTCGGCGAGATTGGTTTTCTCGGCAGGCCAGTAGTTCATCTCCGCATTGATATTGATGGTATACTTGCTGTCCCAGGGCGGGTACAGCCTGTTGTTCCAGATACCCTGCAGGTTCGCGGGCTGCCCGCCGGGCTGGGAAGAAGATATCAGCAGGTACCGCCCATACTGGTAATACAGCGCCACCAGCTGCGGGTCATTGCCCTTGCTGAATTGTCTAAGCCGAACATCGGTGGGTAAGTTAGCAACGGCCGTGGTCCCCAGGTCCAGCGACACGCGGTTGAAATAATGCTGATAAGCTGCCACGTGCGCGCCCAACATCGCCGCATAAGGCCGGACAGCCGCCTTGTTCAGCCAGGCCAGCGCCCTTGCATGGGCGTCTCCGCCAATGTCATGATAATTATTGAAATTCGTAGCAATGGAAATATAGATGGTGACAGTATCGGCGCCCTTCACCGTCAGCGATGTATCGTTCGAAGTGACAACGCCACCCTCCGGCCTCAATCGCGATAGACCCTCGAACCGCATCTTCCCCGGCACCGTCTCGTGGTCGATGGTCACGCCCGTCATGACCAGGTCATGGCCGGAAACTTTCACCGAGGCCCGCGGCTGCGGGGTGCTGTAAAACGCCGTAAACGAAATGCTGCCGGGCCTGCTGGCGGTCAGCCGCACGACGACCACCCGGTCGGGGAAAGAGGCAAAATACTCCCTCCTATACTCCACGTCCCCCACCCGGTACGAGGTCCTCGCCACAGCCCGCGAAATATCCAGCTCCCGCCGGTAGTCCGTAAAAGATCCACCTCCCCCGAACGCCAGCCGGAGATCCCCCAGCGGTTCGAACATTTGTCCTTGCGATGTTTTGGAAACGATGGTCTTATTGGCCAGTTGCTCGGCTTCTTTCTGCCGTCCTTCGAAGATCAGCTTTCGCATCTCCGGCAACGAAGCTAGCGCTTCGGGATTGTCATTGCGGTTGGGACTTCCGCTCCATAATGTATGCTCATTCAGCTGTACCCGCTCCGTATCGACATTCCCATACACCATGGCGCCCAGCCTGCCATTACCCAGCGGCAGTGCATTCTCCCATACGGGCCCCGAGGGTTTGTCGTACCATAGCTGCATATCTCCGCCGGCACGGTCCTGCGCCCACGCCATCCTCCACGATCCGCTAAAGAAAAATAACAGCACTATAGGGTATAACCCCATTGGCAGGCCTCCTTTCATAAAAGAGTATTTTATTGCTGCACGCAATCCATTATCAAATATAACCGATTATGCAATCGGTTGCAAAATAATTAATTCATCGTCTCCGGGGATCACCACCGACACATCGGCAAGATCATTACTGGGAATAGTCATCGCCGATATGAAAATAATCGAAGTCTACATACCCTCCCGCAGCCTCCGTCGCATAGTTGAAAAGCCCGAACCGGTAGCCCATAAAATGCGGCAGCGTATACGCCATTTGCAGCGTCGACCCGATGGGCTGCCAGCTCTTCCCATCCAGGCTGTAATAAAAATGCGCCTTGTCGGTCCTATTTCTGAAGTCGCAGTCGGCCCGCAGATACACAGTCTTCTGCTTCAGCTCCACACTGTCGGCCTCCACCGGCGTT
>DASZOW010000459.1:0-9383 GCA_035550615.1 Puia sp. | reverse complement strand
GGATTCTTTGCCTGTCGCCAGCCATCGAAGGCTTCGTCGATCACGAGGAGTCCCAGCCGGTCGCAGGCATCCAGGAAAGCGACCGACGGCGGATTGTGGGATGTCCGCACGGCATTGAAGCCCGCGGCTTTGAGGAGCTCTATTTTGCGTTCTTCCGCCCGGTCGAAGGCCGCGGCGCCGAGACAGCCATTGTCGTGGTGCATGCAGCCGCCGTACAATTTCAGGGGCTGCCCGTTGAGCTGAAATCCGTGGGCTGGCGAAAAGGCGATGGTCCGGATGCCGAAGGTGGTTGTATATTCATCCTTTTGCCTGCCGTTCTGCGTGAGCGTCAGGCGGAGTTCGTATAGCTCAGGGGTATCTACCGACCAGAGCAATGGTTTGTTCACGGGGAGCGATGGACTGACATGGCTTTCGCCTTTTGCCGCCAGCCAGATGCTGATCTCTTTGGCGGCGACGACCCGGCGGTTGTGATCGACGATCTTTGCGGAGAGGATAACGTCCGCAATCGAAGTCCCGTCATTCTTCAGCAGCGCATCCAGTTTAACTGTTGCTTTATTTTTAGTGACGCCGGATGTTGTGATAGCAACGCTCCATGGATCGATATGCACCGGGTCCTTAACGGTGATGCGTACATGCCGGTAAATGCCGGAGCCGCTGTACCAGCGGCTGTTGATCTGCTGTGAATTGTCGACCCGTACCGCAAGGACATTTTGGGTGGACCAGCGGATCCACGGGGTAAGATCATAATAAAAGCCGGTGTAGCCGTAGGGATGGATGCCCAGGGAATGGCCGTTGATGAAGACTTCGGCATTCATATAAACACCTTCGAAGACGATAGTTATTTCCTTGCCTTTCCAGGATGGGTGCGTGGTGAAGGTCTTGCGGTACCAGCCTATTCCCGTGGGGAAATAGCCTCCGGGGCCTTTGGAGGGGTTCCGGCGGTCGGGCGTGCCAGCTATGCTCCAGTCGTGCGGGAGTTCGACGTTTTGCCAGGCTTTGTCGTCGAAGGTGGTTTCCATGGCCGTTTTGGGGTCGCCCAGCGAAAATTTCCAATGGTCGTCGAAGATTCTGCCCAGGGTGTTTTCCGGGTGTTGGGCGTGGACGGCCGAATGGCCGAGGAACAGAAATACCAAAAATGCGAATCTTCCGGCAGGCGTCATAATCGTGAAGTTCAGAAAATTGGTGAAATAATCTATCTTTTAGTTTCGTCCGGGGTGATCACGAAACTGTTTCAGTTCAATAAAATCCGGCTGGTAAGGCGGAATCGTGAAATCGCCTCCATAGTCCCGGTCGTACAATACGCTCCGGGAGGCGCCCCCGAGGTGGATGGTCTTGGGTTCACCGCTCACATTGAGGTAAAGCAGGTGACTCGCATCGATCTGCCGGGCCATTACTCCCGGCGGCACATCCGGGCCGCGATGGATGGAAAGCGTATTGATGAGGTCATCGGCGAGCAGGCCTGTCACCGCCGAACTGGCCGGCAGTCCGACATAGATCGCCCTGCCCTTGCCGTAGCGGTTGGACGTTACGACGGGATATTCGCGGTCCAGGCTGGTAATGCTGGCCAGGACTTCCGCTCCCCGTGGCTCGATGAGCTCGAACTTCGACGACTTCGCTGCGACCGGCTTGCCATGGTAGGATAATTCCAGTTCATCGCCTTTGAGGCCTTTGCGCGAGAGCTCGTTGAGGTCCGCTGTTTGCTCGTAGGAAGCCACCCTGATGCCGAATACGTCGTCGAGCAGGCCGGGGTGTGTGGAAGAAAATACTTTCCCCGTCTCGTCGAGCACGGAAGAATTGCCCGTCATCAGGACGGTGCCACCGCTACGTACGAAATCCCGTATCTTTCCAGCCGTCACTGCATCCATCACCGAAATGCCGGGCAGCAAGAGCAGCTTGTAGTCCAGCGTGCTCCGCCCGATGTCGATGATCCGCGTGTCGATGTTCCGCTGAGCGAAGATATCGAAACTGCTCTCCAGCTGCTGCTGGTGGGACTCCGAGAAATAGCCGCCGGCGATCACACTCGGGAAGGAGAAGGCCAGGCCGATCTCCGCCCGGGGTTTATAGGGGAAATACTTTTCGATCTTTTTGAACTCGGATGCGATGCGACGGTATTCTTCATACTTGCGGTTCGGCACGCCGTCCCATTCCAGCATGCCCTCGAGAAATTGTTCTTCGCCGGCATGCATGCTCTGCCAGGTCCAGCCGCACACCATCTGGTTGCCATAAAACAGGGAGGCATAGGCGGATTTCCGGATGGACCCGGGCACCGCGGTCATCGTGGTAAATTCCGTACACCAAAACGGATTCGCGCTTTCGAATTGGATGCGCTCGATGCCGAACAAGGCATCCATCACCCCATAGTTCGTGGTGAGCGAACTGCCGGGATAGAAACCACAGCCTTCCCGGGTCATTTTGCCCGAATAGGCGATGTTGGCATAGTCGAAAAACTTCATCGGGCTATAATACCAGGCATTGGTATTGACCAGGGCGTTTGGCGCATTGGCGTTCACCTTCCCTATCACCTTCAGGAGGAACCCGTTTACTTCGTCGGAGATGAAGCGCCGGAAGTCCAGCATCCGTTCCGGGGCGCCCGTGACGTTACCGGATACCGGTAAACCGATCTCATCGAAATTGCCGATGCGTCTCGACCAACGCTGGGTGGCCCAGGCGCGGTTCAAACTGTCCACACTGCCGTACTTGCGTCCGAGCCAATGGATAAATCGTTGTCTAACGGTCGCCGAATAAGAGATCGGTCCATCGCCGGATTCGTTGTCGATCCCGAATGCGAGCAAGGCCGGGTGATGGCCATAGTGCCGGGTAAGCGAATCTGCATAGCGCAGTGCATAGCGCTGGTAATCGGGGTCGCCTACATCCTCCATATAGCGATGGTTGGGATACAGGCGGTTTCCGGCGGCGTCGGTGATGTCGATGGACGGGAACTTGTGATGCAGCCAGATCGGCGCCGGCCGCACCGCAATGTCGAGGATGACTTTGATACCTGCTTTATCCATCCAATCCATCACCTGGTCGAACCATTTGAAGTCGAAATGGCCTTCAGTGGGCTCATAGCTGTCCCATGCCAGGTGTCCCATCCTGACGACTTTGAATCCGGCAGCCTGCATAAGCCCGATATCGCGTTTGATCTTAGCGGGGTTCTTGTCGTCATGCGGATGATAATTCGCCCCTACGTATAAGGTCTGGGCATTCAGTCTGCTCCCGGAGAAGAAAAAGATCCCGGCAAGGAAAAGCAGGTAACAAGTTCTCAGCTTCATAAAGGTTAGTTTTTGATGAGCTTCACCAGGTAAACATCATTTTCCCGTAGTTGCAGCTCTTTGACGAATGGGATGCCGTCCTTTACCGAAACGATCTCCCTCGACAGTGGCGCGCCGCTGTTCTGTTCCCTGATCTGTTCAACCTGTTGCCGGTCGAGCTGGCTGGGTTTACCCATCGACAGATAAGTGGAATACGCATCGTTGCTGCGGTAGCCGGTTCGATACACTTCCACCGCATACATGCCCGGGGGAACGTGGTCGATGTTTATCTTCAGCCGGCCTTTGGATCGTGCAGGCAGGTCCCGGATATAATAGTCCTGGTTATTCACCGAATCCACGGGCTGGTTAATGGTAAAGTCCCAGGCAAGGGCCTGGATATTGCCTTCGGCGTCCTTGCACACCCAGGAAGAAGAGTCATTATCGGCCAGCTGGATATCTCCCAGCTGGTTGAGAAATTTGTAGGCATAGAAAACGGGCTTTTCGATCCCCTGAATAGTGAGCATGCCAAACCCGCCATGAAAGGGCGTGAAGCGAGGGCCCGGCTCTTCGAAAATATCGGTAAACACCCAGTAGGACATGGAATTCGCGGCGTCGCCCACCTGCCTGAGCTTTTGTAGCACGTAGGGAGCTTCGATATAACTGTCATGGATGGGATCGGCAGGGGTATAAGAGGCGCTCCATTCCGTATAATGCAGCTCGAGAGCCGGCATCGCGGAGGCGGTGATCTCGCGGCGGCTTTGGAGGACATCGCCGCTGACGCTCATGGGGTTTTTGTCCAGCACGGTACCGGCGTGGCCGTACTCGTCGAGGAATCCCTGTTTTACGCCGTAGGCATGTGTGCTGATGAAGTCCAGGGGCACGTTGTTCTTATGGCAGTACGCGATCATCTCGGGTTCCCATGCCGCGCCTGCAGTGGCGGGGCCGCCCACGCGGTAGGCCTGGTTGACCGCTTTGATGGCTTTGGCTGCGTAGGTGTACAGCTTAAAGTAGTCCTGCTGGGTACCTGCCCAAAAGCCGCCCAGGTTGGGCTCGTTCCATACTTCGAAGTACCAGGTCTTTACTTCATCGGACCCGTAACGGTTCGTGAAATGTTTTACCAGGTTGCTGATGAGGGCCGCCCACTTGTCATAGTCTTTGGGTGGAGTTACGTTGCCGCGCCACCAGAAGATGGTCTTGTTGCCGCTTGCCAGGCGGCCGGGCATGAATCCGAGCTCTACGAAGGGTTTCATGCCGATGCTGTGGAGGAAGTCGAAGAGGGCGTCGACATACATGAAATTATATTGCGGGTTGCCGTGGCTGTCTTCCGTATAGACGGCCATATCGTCCGTAAGCAGGCCGTGCATGCGGATATAGCGGAATCCGCATGTCTTTCGCGCATAGGCCAGCTGTTGCTGCCAGTCCGCCCGTAGTCCTTCCGCTGCCCGGCCGGCGCCTACGCATTCGTTGAACATGGTGTTCAATTTTCCGGTGGACCTGGTGAAGTCGGCATCGATCGTACGTTGCGCCTGGCCCGCAAAGGGATGGCAACACAACAGCGTGGCAAGGCACCATATCCTACTTTTCATCATGGTGTATCATTTAAAGGCCCGCTCCGGCGCGCAGGGAATCCAGCGCCTGTGGGTCATATATTACATTGTTTTGGCGGTCGATGAGATCGTAGTACGCATCCCAGAAGAATGCAGGGATGCCGTTCGAACGCGCGGACTGCACAAGATAGCGGAAAAAATGCGAGCGGGAATTTAGCGACAGGATGGAATCCTGCGGCATCCCCGTGAGGCTCGCGTTGTGCCGCGGCACGTCGAACTCGCCGATGAGGAAGGGGATATTCTTATCGATGAATGTTTTTTTCAGCCAGCTCAGCTCGCTATCCATATACGTTTCTTCCTGCCCGGCGGCGTTTCTCGTCGGGTCGTCCTGCGAGTGATAATTAGCTCCCCAATAGCACCATTCGTTACCCCAGGAAGCGTTCGAGGGCAGGAGGCAAAAATTAGGTGGTGTATAGTAGTGAACCTCGACGACAAGTTTGTCGGGGACCTGGTCGGCGGGCATTCCGGGTAAGCCCAGGAAATAATCAGACATGTCGATGCTTGTCGAGGGCGACTGGATCACGAGGGTCCGGTAGGCGTTCTTTCCGCCGGTGGAACGTACGGCATTGATAAAGACCTGGTGATAGCCTTCCAGCCTAGTGGCGCTCGGCAGATCGGTGGCGTTGGGCTCGTTGGCACTGGCGAACAGCAGGTGTTCGTCGAAGTCCCGGAAGGCGGTCGCGATCTGTTCCCAATACGCCTTTTGTTTAGCCCGGATGGTGTCGAGTTTTACGCCGGTTGCCGTACAATCCAGCCAGCCGTCATTCACATGGTCATTCAGCAGGACATACAGCCCATCGTTGAAACAATATTGAACGACCTGCTTAACCCTGCTGAGCCATGCCGTATCGATAGCCGCCGTGCTTTGGTTCGCATGCCCATTCCAGGCGCAGGGGATACGGATGGCGTTGAACCCGCTTTGTTTGACCAGGTCGATGAGTGCCTGGGTTATCACCGGATTGCCCCAGCCGGTCTCGCCGCCGGGCGCTTCGAGGGAATTTCCGAGATTCCAACCCAGGATCATTTTCGCAGTGAGCTGCGCCGCCGTGCTGGACATGCCTGTCGCATCGGCCGGTTGAGCCGAGGTATTGTACGACGCGAAGATCGGGTAAGACTGTGTGATGGTGACGAGGCTTGAAAGTCCCCCCGATGATATCGCAAAGCTGCCGCTCAGGTTGGCACCGGTCCCATTGGCCGGAGCGGTGATGACGATGCTGTCCGTTCCGGCGACGCCCTGGTTTTTATCGAGCTTCAACCATGTGCCGGAGACCGTATCGATGTTCCAGCCGCTGCCGCTGTGGATCATGACCGTGACCGATCCGCCGCCTGCATCGATGGCGACCGTATACCGGGAGAGTGTGAGCTGGGGCGGAGCTGTCGTCTTTTTACAACTGCCGAGCAGGCCCGCGGTGATCGATAGTGTTAAGACCAGATATCCTATTTTAAGCTTCATAGCGTAATTTTTTTATTTAATTCGTACTACCCTGATGTTATCAATCCCGGCCACGACTCCTGTAGCAGACATCGCGGCAGCGCCATCGTTCATCACATACACGTTTACCCCGGTGTTACCCGTGCTGCCCAGCAGGGTCGTGAGGCTGGACGCCGCATTGCCGGTACCATCCTTGCCGCCGCTTGGCGTGGTGAGGAAAGAAGAAAGCGGGATGGTGACGGTTTGCCAGCCGGTGGTCGTAAATGCAGCCGATGTAGCTTTCCAGGGTTCGTATCGCGCCAGATAGGTCCAGTTGCCATTTGGCACTATGAAGATGGAGATCCCGTTCCAGGGATTGGGCACGCTGATCTCGAATTTCAATGCCCAGTTGCCCACCGGATCGCCGAGGTTCGCTGCCGGCACCCATTGCGCGGGATTACAATTGATGCTGCGTCCGCTGTTCCACCAGGATCCATCGTTATTGCTCAACGGTCCGCCGCTGTTCAGCACCGCATATTGGCCGCGGTTGCCCGGGTAATCGATGCCGCTATTGTCCATCGCCGCGCTCCAGTATTGATAGGTCATTACATTATCGAAGTTGCAAAGCACACCATCGATGGAATCTTCTACGTTGAACGGCGTAGCTGTCGTACCGGACTTTGTCGTGATCGATACCGGCCCGCCGGTCGTTGAAGGCGGCACTACAAATCCTACGGTCGTCCCATCGCTGGAGGTATTGAAGCTGGTAACTGCCGATCCGCCAAAATGCAGATCGCTGAGGAGGAAGACATTCGCCCCGGTGATGTGAACGGAATCGCCCGGGTTAGCCATTTCATTGGATATACCGGTAATGCCTGGCGGCGGAACGACGATGGGGAAGCTGAAGGTCGTGGAACCACTGGTGGTCACATAGGCGATCTTGTTGTTATCGGCGGGGGCCACGGTGTTGTAGGGGATCACCGTGGGTAGCTGGACTATGGCGGTGGTATCTGAGAACAGGCCGAAATTGAAGCTCAGCGGTACGCCATCGACCGAGATCTGCACGGCGTTTTTCAGATTATGGCCTTCGATGACGACCCACTGGCCGGCCGGCGTCAAGGTGGTGAGAGTGGTATCGGCCGGTGCCGGGGCGTAATTACGCAACCCGGTGATCACGGGACCCGGTGCGCCCGTTTTTTTACAGGCGGCGAGCAGGAGCAATGCCGTCACGCCTGCCAGCAGCAGCCTTGTATGAGCGTTATATCTTGTATGGGACATGTTATGAAATTGACTGATGATTTAATAATAGGGAACCGGTTGACCGGCGAGTTTGGGGTCGGCGGCCACGTCTGCGGCGGGCAGCTGCATGGTAAACGAGCTTATGGTCGCCGGGATAACGGCCATGGGGCCTCCGGCCTGCCCTGCAGGGGTGGGTGTGGCCACGCCGGCTGCATAGCTGAAGGTGTAGCGTTGCTGGCTGTTGAGCATATCCACGGCCTTGGTGGGGTTATAGTAAGAGAGCCGGACGAGATCGAACCAATACTGGCCTTCGAAAGCCAGCTCTATGCGCCGTTCGCGGAGCACGGTATCGATATCCAGCACGGGGGCGGGGTCTACTCCGGCGCGGGTGCGTACGGCGTTGAAGAACTGGAGGGCGGTCGCATCGGTGGTCGTAGCGTTGTTGCCGAGGATGGCCTCCGCGTAGACGAGATAGACATCGGACAGCCGCAGGATCGCGTCATGCTCGATCGAGGACCAGATGTCCATCGTGGGCGAGTTGTTATCGACCTGGTTGCCGATGAGATGTTTCTTCATGGCCGGGCCGGTTGCCGTATAACCCCCGCTGGCTGCATCGAGGTCGGGATAATAATCCCCGGTGAGCATGAAGCTGGCCTTGCGGCGTATGGTGTCCTTCCAGCTATAGATGGAATAGAGGTCATAGGTCGGCGACAGCGGCGTCCAGGCGCCGGTGTTATAAGGGTTGATGCTGCTGCTTGGCGAATACGTCTGGAGCGAATTGCCGTTGCCATAGCCGACGCCCGCCGCCCATTGTAGGGCGAAGAGCGACTCCGGGTTGTCGTTGTTCTGTGCCCGGAAGAGGTCATAATAATTCGGTTGCAGGGCGAGGCCGCTGTTCTTGCAGACATTGCCGGCATATTTGGCGGCGCTGTCGAGGAGGGACTGGTCCCGGCTGCCGTTCTGTCCCAGACCCGCCAGCGTCAGATAGACCTTGCCGAGCATGCCCTGAGCCGACCAGGTGGTCACCCGGCCTTTTACATCGGTCGCCGGAAGGTTTTGGGCTGCAAAGGTGAGGTCATTGACGATAAATTTGTATACATCGGTGAGGACGTTGCGGTTGAGCAGGGGCTGTTTGATCTGCCTGGTATTGTCCTCGATGATGGGTACGGGGCCCCAGAGCATGGCCAGATGATAATAGGCTACCGCGCGGATGAAGCGCGCCTCGCCGGTCGCCGCGTTTTTGCTAACGGCGGAAATGGAGTCCGCTGCCTGCGTACCGATGGCGTTGATGACGGTGTTGCATTGCGCTACGACATCGAAGAGGCCGGTCCAGGCTGCTGCCATGACCCCGTTTTGTGCGGTGATGGTGCGGGAATAGAGCTGAACGAAATCACCCTGGTAGGCGAAATAGGCGTTGCCACTGAGGATGTCGCCCATGGGCAACATGGCCTGGTTGTTCCAGTTCCACCACGGTGATCCGCCATAGAGGCTGGCTGTCGCGAGCCGGAGGTCGGCGGTAGAATTATAAAAGTTATCCGAGCTGATCTGCGATTGCGAAGGGCGGTCCAGATAGCTCTTCTTGCAGCCGGCTGCCGCGGCGACAAGGAATAAAATGATTGCGATGCTATATCTCGATTTCATGGCTTGCTGTTTTATTTCGTGAACCCGATGTTAAGTCCCAGGGTGAATGTTCTGGGCTGTGGATAATAACCGTTGTCCCAACCTGCCTGGAGGGGGTTCCAGGAACCGATCTCGGGGTCCATGCCGGAATATTTAGTGATGACAAAGGGGTTGGTTACGGTGCCATAGAAGCGCAGCGATTGCACGTGGATCACGGAGAGCAGCTTTTCCGGCAGCCGGTAGCCGAGGGTGATG
>DASZOW010000458.1:0-2694 GCA_035550615.1 Puia sp. | reverse complement strand
AAGGGGGTATCCATTGCGCAGCTGGCGCTGGCGTGGTTGCTGCATCAGCCTGTGGTGACATCGGTGATCATCGGCGCCAATAAGATGGAGCAGCTCGAGGATAATCTTAATTCCGTGAATGTCTCGTTCAGCGTGGATGAGCTGAAGAAGCTGGATGAGGTCAGCAAGCTGCCGACCGAGTATCCGGGCTGGATGTTGGAGTTTACGGGTTATGACCGGCAGCTACAGTGGCCGGCTGAGCGGAAGATGCCCGAGTAGATCAATGGGTGAGGCGGGACATCAGGATGGCCGAGTTATAATAATGAAACGAACATCGATAATTTTTTTAATTCTATTATCAGCGGGGACTTTTGCCGACGGCCAGACTGTAGTGCCTCTCTGGCAGACCCTGCCACAGGTTCCATCGATGCCATCCCCGGACACGAGCGGTTTTGTTCCAATTAACGGCGTTCGCCTGTACTATGCCATTTTCAACCGGAATGGTGGGCGACCAGTGATCCTCCTTCATGGTTCGTTGGGCAGCTCGGACGATTGGGGCTTCGAGACACCGCTGCTGGACAAGACTCATGAGGTGATCGTTGTTGACTCCCGCGGTCGTGGGCGGAGCACGATGTCATCTCAACCCCTGACCCTGGCGCCAATTACAGCGTATCCACCTACCCGCCGAAGTCTTTGAGCCCGGTGATGAAAGCCATGGGCGGCCGCTATATTGAAAGAGCGAGGGCGACCTACCGCCGGCTCTCACCTACACCCAATCGATTCGACGAATTGCTTAAAACGTTGAACCAGGACAGCACGGAACCAGAGTTGAGATCAGCCGATCTTGCGAGAATTAAAGCGCCGACCATCATTGCAGATGGTCAGTACGAGCAGTTCATCACGCACAAAGAAACAGCAACGCTCGCTCATCTGATCCCTGGCGCGAAACTCATTATTATACCCAATGTGAGCCACGACGGCCCGCTCCAGGATCCCAACCACTTTCACAAGGCTGTAATCAGCTTGCTCGATCCTAGATAACTCACGGATGAAATGGGTAGGAGAGTGGTTTTCATGCGAGGAAAATACAAAAAATGCGTACATTCAGTCCGCTTTTAATCAACTAGATATGAAATCAGCATTTTTGATCTTTACGTTCGTTATGGCGGGGTTGGTTGTACGGGCGCAGGGAGATACTTCAGCATTATTGGGCAGGTGGGATATCACCGTGCATACGGCGAACAGGGACATACCGTCCTGGCTGGAGGTATACAGGTCCGGGTCGCGGTTTATGGTGGGGCGTTTTGTCGGGGCGGGAGGAAGTGCGCGGCCGATCTCGCGGGTGAACCTGGTGGACGGCAAGATGAGCTTTTCGATCCCGCCGCAATGGGAGCGGGAAAATCATGATCTGCAAGTAGAAGGAAGTTTCCAGGGGGACAGCCTGGTGGGCACGATGGTAATCCCCAATGGGACGAGCTATGCCTGGGTCGGGCACCGGGCCCCGGTTTTGAAGCGGGCCGGCGAGCCGTCCTGGGGTAAGCCGATAGTGCTGTTCGATGGGAAGGGAATGGAGGCCTGGCATGCCATGGGTAAGAATCAGTGGGTGGTGGAGAATGGGGTATTACGCAGTCCGCATTCGGGCGCTAATATCGAGACCAATGACAAGTTCAACGATTTCAAGCTGCATATCGAGTTCCGTTATCCGCAAGGCAGCAATAGCGGGGTGTATCTGCGTGGCCGTTATGAGGTGCAGATCGAGGACCAGGAGGGGATAGAGCCGCCGAATGATGTGACCAGCGCGGTATATGGGTTCCTGCCGCCGGTAGAACAGGCATCGAAGGGGCCGGGCGAATGGCAATCTTATGATATCACGCTGGTGGGAAGGGTGGTGACCATCGTCTTTAACGGGAAGACAGTGATCTGCCGGCGGGAGATACCAGGGATCACCGGAGGGGCGCTGGATTGTAATGAGGGCGAGCCGGGACCGATCTATCTGCAGGGTGATCATGGCCCTATCGAATACAGAAATATCATACTGACACCGGGAAAATAAACTGCTAAAACCTAAACATTATGAAGAAGATCACCACGCTGACTGTTTTTGCGTTCCTGCTTCAAACGAGTTTTGCCCAACAGGCGGCCGGGCCGGTCCCCAGTTTTGTGACGTCTGTGGAAGGAGTGAGCGAATATCGACTGCCTAACGGTCTACGCATCCTGCTCGTGCCCGATGCGGCGAATACCAATGTTGTGGTCAACGTGGTGTATCATGTGGGGTCGAGGCACGAAGGGTATGGCGAGACGGGCATGGCGCATCTGCTGGAGCATATGATGTTCAAGCCGTCGAAGAAGTTCAGCAGCATCAAGCAGACGATCGCGGACAAGGGCGCGCAGGCCAACGGCACGACCTATTATGACCGGACGGATTATTACGAGGTGATGCCGGCCGCCGACAGCAATCTGAATTGGGCTTTGGACATGGAGTCGGACCGGATGGTGAATTCGTTGATGCGGAATGAAGATCTGCAGAAAGAGTTTACGGTCGTGCGTAACGAGTTCGAGGCCGATGAGAACAATGCCAGCAGGGTCCTGACCGAGCGGGTGTTGTCGACGATGTATCTGTGGCATAACTATGGGAAATCGACCATCGGCAGCAAGGAGGATATCGAACGCGTTCCTATCAAGAGCCTCACCGCTTTTTACCGGAAATATTATCAA
>DASZOW010000457.1:0-3680 GCA_035550615.1 Puia sp. | reverse complement strand
CTGTATCGGACATCTGGAAAAAGCGAAGGGAGGAGGGCAAGGATTTTCTGGCGCAAAAATTCGGTCACAGCATCCAGGCCTGCGTCAACAATGACGAGCTGTACAATATCAAAGATGTGGATGCGGTGATGATCTCTACTGCGGACTTTCAGCATGCTTTACATACGGTGGAGGCGGTGAAAGCAGGGCGTGACACCTATACGGAAAAGCCGTTGGCGGAGACGATGGAAGATGCGCGGGCCGTGCTGAAAGCGGTCAAAGATTCGGGGAGGATCGTGCAGATCGGTTCCCAGCGGCGGAGCGGGGCCAATTATTGGGCTGCCGCGGATTTTATCCAATCGGGGAAGTTCGGGCCGATCGTGATGGTCGAACTGACATGGAATGTGAATCAGCCGGGACGCTGGCGGCGGCCGGCGCTGGTGCCGCAGTTGAAGGAGGAGGATACGGACTGGAAGCGGTGGTTGCTGAACAGACCCTTTGAGGCGTTCGATCCGAGGAAATACCTGGAGTTCCGCCTTTTCTGGCCTTATTCTTCGGGTTTGCCGGGGCAATGGATGTCGCACCAGATAGATACGGTGCATTGGTTTTCGCAGTTGCCGCATCCGCGGAGTGCTTCGGCTAACGGTGGTATCTATTTATGGAAGGATGGACGCCGCAATGCGGATACGATGACGGTGGTCTTCGACTATGGTCCGCTCGATGATATGTCCAAGGGCTTCCAGGTGGTGTTTACTTCGCGGCAGACGAATGCGGCGGGTGATGTCAAGGAGATCTATTATTCGAATGGGGGAACGATGAACCTGGATACTAATGTCATTTCGCATGAGGGCGGGCTGACGGAGAAATATGCGAGTGCGATGGGGATGAAGGCAAACCTGCTGCCGGATGTGTCGTTGAAACAGACGGCGGCGAAGGCTTCGACGGATGCGAGTACGGGCGGAGATCCTCTCACCACTGCACACGTGCGGAACTGGATGGAATGTGTCCGCAGCCGTAAGCAGCCGAATGCACCGATAGAGGCGGGGTATCATCATGCGATCGCAGTGATCATGGCGAATGCGGCTTACCGGACAGGTGAACGGGTCACCTTCAACGAGAAGACACAGGAGGTGATGGCCGGCGGGAAGGCGTTTAAATATTAAATGAGAGCATGAAGGCATTGGTCATAGCTGAAAAGAATGCACCGCCGGTGTGGAGGACCGTGGCAGATCCGGTGGCGGGGCCGGGGGAGGCGATTGTGCGGGTGTATGCGGCGGCGTTGAATCATCGGGATGTGTGGATACAGCGGGGGCAGTATGCGGGGTTGCGGTGGCCGATTGTCGTCGGGTCCGACGGGGCGGGCGTGGTGGTTTCTTCGGGGGAATCGGTTTCTTCGGGGACCGCGGATTCTTCGGGGGCCGCGACGTGGGTCGGCAAGGAGGTGATCATCAATCCTTCTATAGGTTGGGGGGATCATGAGGGGTATCAGGCACCCGCAGGTTTCAATGTGCTTGGACTGCCGGACGATGGCACGCTGGCCGAGTATGTGCGGGTGCCGGTGGCCAACCTGGTGGAGAAGCCGGCGCATCTTTCCTGGGAAGAGGCGGCAGGGTTGCCATTGGCGGGTATTACGGCATTCCGTTCTGTAGTTGTCCGGGCGCGGGTTCAGGCGGGGGAGCGGGTGCTGATCACGGGGGTCGGCGGCGGGGTGGCCTTGTTTGCGCTGCAGTTTGCGGTGGCGTTGGGGGCCAAAGTCTATGTCAGCTCGGGCAGTGGCGTTAAACTGGACAAGGCCATGGCGATGGGCGCTTCAGGCGGCGTCAATTATAGGAATCCGGGATGGGCGCAGTCCTTACGTCAGCTTGCGGGCGGATTCGATGTGATCATCGACGGTACGGCCGGGCCGTCGGTAAACGATCTCCTCGATCTGGCGGCGCCGGGAGGGCGGGTGGTCTTTTATGGGGCCACGCTCGGTAATGCGTCCGATGTGCTGGTGCGGCGAATCTTTTGGAAACAACTGAATGTGCTCGGTTCGACAATGGGCAGCCCGGCCGATTTTGCCGCCATGACGACGTTTGTGTCCTCGCATGGATTGCGGCCGGTGGTCGACAGTGTTTTTTCTGCTGAGGATGGCGCCGCGGCATTTGCACGGATGGAGGAGGGACAGCAGTTTGGGAAGATCGTGATAAAAATAAGATAGAGCCACGCGCTGTTTTGGCACGCGGCTCCCGGGTTGCGCTTTTATGGCGCCCCATATCTATGCTTTGACCGCGATCTATGCTTTGACCGCGGCGATGCCGGGCAATTCTTTTCCTTCGAAATATTCGAGCATGGCGCCCCCGCCGGTGGACACATAGCTGACCTTATCGGCATAGCCGAACTGGTTCACCGCCGCCACAGAGTCACCACCACCAACAAGGGAGAACGCGCCTTTCTGCGTGGCGTCGGCCACGGCCTTGGCGATGCCCCGGGTTCCGCGTTGGAATTTTACCATCTCGAAGACACCCATGGGGCCATTCCAGAGAATGGTCTTCGAGCGATGGATGACGTTGGTGAATTGTTCACAGGCATTTTCGCCGATGTCGAGACCCATCCAGCCATCGGGGATGTTGTTGCTGGGCGCCGCGGAGTCGTTGGCATTGGCATCGAACTTGTCGGCGATAATAGAATCGGAGGGCAGATGGATACGCACTCCTTTGGCCTCGGCCTTTTTAAGCAAGTCGCGCGCCGTATTGAGACGGTCGTCTTCGCAAAGCGAATTGCCGATCTTGCCACCGAGCGCCTTAACGAACGTATAAGCCATACCGCCACCTACAATAATATCGGTGGCGCGTTCGAGAAGGTTTTCGATGATCAGGATCTTATCGGAGACTTTGGCGCCGCCGATGATAGCGGTAAAGGGCTTTTGTGCCTGATGCAATACTTTTTCCGCGCTATTGACCTCACCTTCCATGAGCAGACCGAACATCCGCTTTTCCCTGGGAAAGAACTGGGCAATAACGGCTGTGGATGCATGGGCGCGATGGGCGGTACCGAAGGCGTCGTTGACATAGACATCACCGAGTTTTGACAGCTTTTCGGCAAATGCTTTGTCGCCCTTTTCCTCTTCTTTATGGAACCGCAGATTCTCCAACAGCAGGACCTGGCCGGGTTTAAGGGCTTTGGCCTTGGTGACGGCTTGTTCGCCGATGCAATCGTCGGCGAATTCTACCTTGGTACCCAACAATTGTTCCAGGTGGGCAATCAGGTGTTTGAGGGAATATTTATCGGTGGGGCCGTCTTTGGGGCGGCCGAGATGGCTCATGAGGATGACGCTGCCACCGTCTTTGAGGATCTTGCGGACCGTAGGAACGGCCGCGCGCATGCGGGTGTCGTCGGTGATCTCGAACTTGTCGTTCAGCGGGACGTTGAAATCCACCCGGATGAGGGCTCTTTCATTTGCAAAGCTGTGCTGGCTAAATTGGCTCATAAAAGTAATCGTTTGATATGAGTCGCCGGATGGCGGCGATTTAATAAAAAACCCGGCCTCAAAAGTTGGGCCGGGCCTTTTTGGGGAGATCTTATTTGGAGATCATTTTGGCGAAGTAGTTGAGGCTGCGAACGAGCTGGCTGACATAACTCATCTCGTTGTCATACCAGGAAACGGTCTTGACGAGCTGAAGATCGCCGTTAGTGATGACGCGGGTCTGAGTGGCATCATA
>DASZOW010000456.1:0-14236 GCA_035550615.1 Puia sp. | reverse complement strand
CCGCCGGGGAATTGAGGTGCGACGTCAGCCGAGCCATAGATCTTCGGGGCGTTCACGGAGGCGCGGCCGTGTGTATATTTTGCGGAGGTGGCCGGTTTGGCGGTCGCTGCGCCGGCGCCGGAAGGGGTGGCCGGTTTGGCCAATGTATCCGTAGAATCTTTAGGGGTCGCCGTGGTTACGATGCGCCGGCTTCCGCTATCCGCCCCCGGCGCTTTCTCTTCCGCGTATTGATGACCTGCCTTATAGTGACAAGCTACTGCACCGCCGGCGATAAGGGCGACGATCACGCCGAAACGTGTTAGTTTGTAAATCGTTGTGCCTGACATAATCATTCGTTTTAGTTCCACAATATGATCATGGCAGTTCAAACACGATGCCAGGGGTATATGGGCCCATTATAGTTACGCGCGTCTGTAGAAGAATTTGCCCATTGCCGTCGCTATACATCGGAATTTTATGTATATTTGACTATGGTATATTCTACAGAATTGCTCAAGGGTACGCTCAAGACCATTGTCCTGAAATTGCTGGCCGACAATAAAAAGATGTATGGATATGAGATCACGCAAACGGTCAAGGAGCTGACACAGGATAAGATCCAGATCACCGAAGGCGCCTTGTACCCGACGCTTCATGCCCTCGAGGCGGACGGGCTGGTGACTACTGAGACCGAGTATATCGGAAAACGGGTGCGTAAATATTATAGCCTCAGCCTGGCGGGCAAGACGAGAGCAAAGGAAAAGGTGAGCGAGCTTGCCTCCTTTGTACAGACGATGACCTTATTACTGGATCTGAAAACAAAAACCATCTGATCATGGCGACCCTGACCGACGAACAGGTAGATTATATTCTTGCCGATATCACGGCGCATGGCATCCGGCTGCAGGGGTTGCGGGATAACCTGCTGGATCATATCTGTATCCTGATGGAGGAACGGCTGGCGGCAGGCGAAGAGTTCGAGCGATCCTATACCGGGATCATGCCGCTGTTCTATAAACAGGAGCTTTATGAGCTGGAAGAGGAAGCGCTGTTTCTCGAATCGCTCAAAGGCCCGCACCTGGTGCTTAGCCGCGGATGGTTTTTCGCTTGCGCCTTTACGGCGGTGCTGGCGCCCTGGGCGGCCTATATTGCGCGGTGGTGGTTTGCGTTGAGACCTGCGGGAGATATCCGGAACTCCCTGGATGTGATCGGCGGCGCCTGCGTCATGGACGTTTATCCGCTGCTTACTGTTCTCGTTTTATTTCTCACGCCGAACCGGTTCGATCCGTTGATCCCCTGGAGGTCGAAGGTCCTGCTGGGTTCGCGGCCATTGATCCGCGTTTTGCCCGAAACGGCCGGCTGAGTTACGGCGCATGTTGCCAACCGTTATTTTCCAAAAGAGAGCGCCCCGGGCGCCGGTGGCGGTACCGGCGCGAGTTTTCCCTTGGCTTTGCCGAGTGCAAACTTATAGTTATCGGGAAGACCGCTGATGTGAAGATTGATAAAATGCACGCGTTTGTCCTTGTCGCGATATTCGATGGCATCCACCTGGTCGGGATCCACCTCTTCCTGTTTTTTTCCAAAGAGCTTCCGAAATCCCGCTTTAGTGACCAGTTTCAAGGGTATCCGCAGATAGTAATCCATATGCATGTCCATGGACTGCGTGCCGGCGATTTCCATGAACCCGAGCGAGGAATTGATGTTCATATCGGGGATGGTCAGTTCGCCATTCTTGAAGGAAAGCACATTCCGGAGCGTGTCGAACCGCACCATCATCAGGTTCTTATCGCTGAAATAGGATGACAACGCCTGCATCGGCGCAAAGTTTATGAGCTGGCCGTTGCGAATTTCCACCTGCATCTTCGCCTGGCATCGGTCGATCATCGGTGTCAGGTCGGGGTGTACCTGTACATAGGACCGGATGACTCCGCTGAAGGTCCCCTGGATGTTCTTATTGATCACAAAATCCTGGCCGTAGTAATCCGCTTTGAGCATCAGCTTGCGCAGATCGACGTCCTGTACCCAGAGCCGGCTGCGGAGATAGATCTTATTCGGATCGGCGCCGTTGAAATGAGCGCGGGCGCCGATATAGCCGCCGGCCAGATGCATCGTCAGCGTGTCGAGATAGAGTTGTTGATTGGCCTGCATGCGAACAGTGGTGGTCAGGTTCCTGATGCCCAGCCTGTGGTAGCGCAGATGGCCGATGTTTACGGAAGCATTGAAATCGATGAACGGTATCTGGAAGACATTAAAGGACTGCCGTCCGGCGGCGGGATCACCTTCGGATGCCGTAAGAATGATCCGCGTCGAATCCGGTGCGGGAGACCGCGGTTGCATGGCCGAGACGTCCTGCGCGTCCTGTTGCATGGACTGTGCATAGTTCGAGAGCTGGTCGACGTCGAGAAGCCGGGATGCGAACCGGAGATAATTCTCCCTCTTCCGGCGTATGGTATCCTTGCCCGTATAGAGCCGCATGCTGAGATCGAAGTCGCTGTTGCCGATCTTCCCCCTGAGCGTATCGATGCGGATAAAGTGGTCGGTTCCCAGCTTGATGCGGCCGCTAATGCTGTCCAGCCTGTACGGATGTTGCTGGAAGGCGGCGGAGATGTTGGCGATCTTGATATTGGCGAACCGGAAGACCGAGTCATACCGGAGCTGCCATTTAGAACGGAGCCAGAGATTCGATCCGACCTCGTTGTAGATGTTTTTCGGCAGGAATTTTTCGCCCTTCGGGCCTACGACGTCCGCGACGGCGAGCTGGTTGGATTTGAAATCGAAAGCGACCGTCGTCCGGCCTTTTTTAACCTTGTCGAACCAAAGAGCATAGTTGACCACTTTGCCGGAGAACCGGATATCGCTGCTGTCGATATGTCCTGTGAGGTGACGCAGCAGGAGCGAAGTATCGTTGATCGTCAGGTTGCCGCCGAAATTATGAAAGTCGTGCGGATATTTTTTGAACGAGACGGAGAGATCGTGAATGCTGAGCTGTCCCCTGGGCAGCGGCCGGGGGTGCCGCAGCTCGTCGACGGAGGTCTGCAGCGAGAGGCCGAGGTTGAAATCCCGGAGCTCTTCGTGGTTCTCGTCTCCCGTCGAGTCTTTGGCGAAAAGTTCGTGCAGGACCGTTTCGCGGCTATGGATATTCAGGACGAGCGAGATCGGTTTCTGTTGGTCATGAAAGATCGCCGGCAGGTCTTCCAGCGAGCCGTCCATGCGGAGGTCCGAGTGGCCGACATTGCATACCAGCGAATCCAGCTTGACGAAGCCTTGCTTCATGTTCGCATGAAGGTTCAGATGGTCGACCGTATAGCGATAGCCCGGGATGCGAAAGGTGAGATTGTGCACGGTCAATTCACTTTGTACGCCCTTGCTCAGCTCGCTCATTTGCGTTTCAGGCTCGCTGAGATCGACCAGCTCGTCGATGTTCATCTTGAGGTTGATACGGCCGGTGATGCGTTCCAGGTCTTTGATGCCCAGGAAAGAGCCGAAGAAACCCAGTTCCAGGTCGGAGCTGATCTGCATCCGGATCTTCGGGTCGGAAAAGTTGTGGATGGAGAAGCTGCCTTTGAAGATGCCCTGGCCGGGGCGGGCATACATATCCTTCATCCGCAGGAGCGAGGTCTTAAGCGAGTTGCTGTCGCCGTTGGTATAGTAGCCCGTAAAGGCGAGCGAATCCAGGTTCTTTTTCGTCCGGGTATTGTGCAGCCAGCCGTTGGTGCAGGAGAATCTCAATTCGATATGCGGCTGGACGCCTTTTTTGATCGGTCCCTTGATGGAGCCTTTGAAGCCCAGCACGCCGTCGTAATGAAAATGTTCCAGCTGTTTGCCGATATTGTCCGGGGCGAAGGCAAAAAGCTGTTTGAGATCGGGATGGGCGCCTTCGAATTGCAGATCGACCATATTGTCGTGTGAGAGATCGGCGGTGCCGCTGATGTTGAACAGCGCATTCTCCAATTGCAGGCTGGCTTTGGAAAGTGTGACCAGCCCGGTGGCTTTGGCATAGGAGAACTGGATATTTGTCGTTACGTGCTTGTGCCGCAGCAGTACGGTGTCGCCCGGGGTGGTGAGGTCGATAAGGAAACTGCCGTCGAGTGAACCTTTCATGTGCCGGTCGTTATCGAAGAACGAAGACTGGATGCGGTCGATGTGGGTAAAGAAGTTTTGGCCGGCTTTCGGGTCACTGTAGGTGATCGCCATATTCTTGAGGACGATCTTTTTGAGCGCAAAATGCAATGCGGCGGAGTCATTTCCGGCCGCTTGCGCCGTATCGGGCGCCATGTGGCTGGCTTCGACGATATTCAGCTGTCCGTCCGCTTGCTGGACGAGGTCGAGATGCCCATTCTTGACAACGATGATCTTGACCCGATAATGCCGATTCAGGATATCCTGTATGCTAAAGCCGACAAACATACGACCTGCCTCATAGATCGGCAGGGTACCCGGACTTTTCCGCGGGTAAAATTGTACACTGTCGAGGGCAATCGAGATATACGGCAGATTCTGAAGCGAAATGGTGCTGCCGCCGATGGCCAGCTCCCCGGGAAATTTTTTGTTCAGCTCCTTCAGGGCCAGTCCGACAAGGCGTTGTTGCTGGGAATAGAGTAGGGCGAAGGCCACACCAACCAACAGAACGAGGACGATAATAGGTATCAGAATCAGACGGAGTAATCTCCTGCGCGTTTTGGGTCTCATAGGCTTAGATGTCAAAGATATAACGATTCGGTGCTATGTTAAAGTATGGTCTGCCTTTTCGTTTGAATTTTATAACTTTGAAACATGGAAGCCGTCGAAACCATCCAGCAGTTCTATGCCCGTACGCAGGCCGACGCGATCAATACGCCGTTGAATAATGCCGGGTCCGGGCATTTCAATGTCTTCAGCCGTGAGACCTGTAACGGCACCCCCTATGGTCGCCGGGATTTTTATAAGGTCACGCTGATCATCGGCAAGGGGAGGCTGCATTATGCCGACCAGTGGCTGGAGGTGGACCGGCCGGCACTGCTGATCTCGAATCCGCGGGTTCCGTATTCGTGGGAGCGGTTCTCCGAACAAGCCGGGTGGTATTGTCTTTTTACGGAGGCCTTTTTGCATCCCGACGGCCGGCAGGATCTGCCGGAATCCATGTTGTTCCCGGCGAACGGCGTTCCCGTATTCTTTGTAGACGAGCGGCAGCAGCGGGAGATCGGGGAGATCTTTATGCGGATGAAGGAAGAGATGGCCTCGGATTATGGTGGAAAATTCGATCTTCTTCGCCATTATCTGCATGTGATCCTGCATTATGCCATGAAGATGCAGCCGGCAGGACGGCTGGAGCAGCCGGTGAGTGCGGCGGGGCGGCTTACCCATGCGTTCCTGGAACTGCTGGAGCGGCAGTACCCCATCGACACCACGGAGACCGAGCTGCAGCTGAGAACGGCCAATGATTTCGCCGAAAAGCTGGCGGTGCATGTCAACCACCTGAACCGGGCGCTCAAGGAGGTTACCGGAAAAACGACGACCGAGCATATCTCGGCGCGGGTGATCAAGGAAGCCCTGGCGCTTTTGCGGCATTCCGACTGGAACATCTCGCAGATCGCGTATGGCCTGGGGTTCGAATATCCCGCCTATTTCAATATCTTTTTCAAAAAGCATACGGGGCTTACGCCGCTGGAAGCGAGGGGCGCGCCTTCCCGGGTGGCCGCCGGTGCGGACGCCCAGCCAACGAATCACACTGACGCCCAGCCAACGCGGCTTGTTTGAATTTTATAATAATTGGTTTGGATACTTTAAACATCGGAGCGTTCCCGCGTGGTAGCTTTGCGGGATGATCAAGAAACAACACCAGGGCATTGCTACCGTTTTGGCTTTAGCTATTCTTCCACTTTCCGGTTTTGCGGCCGATATCTACCTGCCATCCTTGCCCGGGATGACGGCCGCCATGCAGGTGAGCAGTCTGCAGATCCAGCTCACCATTACCGTATTTCTTATCAGCTATGGGGTCAGCCAGCTGTTCATCGGCAGTATTCTCGACAGTTATGGCCGGTTCCGGTTCAGCATGATCTCGCTGGTTGTCTTTGCTGCGGCCAGCTTCATGATCGCCAACACCCACAATATCTATGTGATCTATGCCATGCGTGTCGTGCATGGGATAACCATCGGATTTATCATTGCCGGCAAACGCGCTTTTTTCGTGGATGTCTTCGAGGGCGAGAAGCTGAAGAGCTATCTGACCATGTTCAGCATCATCTGGTCCGCCGGGCCCATTGTGGCGCCTTTTGTCGGCGGCTATCTGCAAGCCAATTTCGGCTGGGAATCGAATTTTTATGCGTTGGGCGGCGTGGCCCTGGCTTTTGCCCTGCTGGAGTTCATCTTTAGCGGCGAAACGCTGGCCAAGCCGATGCCGTTCCGGCTAAAACGCGTCGTGAATGTTTATGCCGAGATGCTGGGGACGGGGTCCTTTGTGCTGGGGATCATCATGATGGGGCTTGCGTACGCGATGGTGATGGTCTATAATATGACCGGGCCTTTTATCATCGAGCATCATCTGCAATATAGCGCCGTTACGGCAGGTTATTGTTCGCTGATCCAGGGTTTCGCCTGGATGATCGGTGGTTTTATCAGCAAGGCGACGATCGACCGGCCGTTCTTCCGGAAGCTGGCCATCAATAAAAGCCTGCAGTTGCTGATCGCTATCCTGATGCTGGCCAGCGCTGCATTTATAGACAACCTTTATTCGCTCGTGTTCTTTGCCTTTCTGATCCATGTGGGCGCCGGTTTTACCTTCAACAATTACATGACGGTGTCCATGACGCGTTTTCCCAAAAATGCAGGCATCGCCAGCGGGCTGACAGGCGGCTTTACCTATATCATCGTCTCGACTGCGAGCTCGGGTATTGTCAGCCTTTTTCCCGCCAGGGACGCGGGCCATCTCAGCTACAGTTACCTGATATTGATCCTGACGACCCTGACGATGCTGGGGCTGGCGTTTCGAACGGAGACAAACAGAAAGGTGGCATTGCCGGCGATGGAACGGTGAATCCATAAAATATCGTAAGTTTAGGTATAGATCAACATTATGCCTATTCCTCGTTGTCTCTTCCTTGTCCTTGGTCTTGCCACCGGTTTATTCGGCTTCGGTCAACCCACCCCGAAAGAATCCAGGGCGATCCAGGCATTTACCAAAGATCTGGCAGACGAGGTCCGGAAAGACGATCTGCATGGAGGCATTTCCATGGCGGTGGTGAGAAAGGACCAGCTGATCTGGGCCGGTGCGGTCGGTTATTCCAACATGAGCAAGGATGTGCAGGCAGACACCGGCACCATCTATCGCATCTGCTCCATCACCAAGATGTTCACGGTGACCGTGCTGCTGCAGCTCGTAGAGGAAGGCAAGGTCCGGCTCGATGACCCCGCGGAAAAATATATTCCGGAGGTCGGCTCCATACCGGGTTATTCCAGTGAGACCAGGTTCACGTTGCAGCAGCTGGCCTCGCATACTTCCGGTCTCAACCGGGAGCCCAACCTGCCCGGCGCCAGCGCGGGGCCGACGGATCAGTGGGAGAGCAAGGTGCTGGCGTGTATCCCGCATGCTTCCTTCAACGGTCGTCCGGGAGATCAATTCCTCTATTCCAATATCGGTTTCGCCCTGCTGGGACTGGCTTTGGAACGCGCTTCCGGCACACCCTTTATACAGCTTGTCCGGCAAAGGATCTTCGATCCGCTGGGAATGAATAATACCTTTTTTGCCGTTCCGGATGATAAACGCGGGCGGCTGGCGCAGGGCATGGACAACCAAAAGGGCGGCGTCAACACCGAATTACCGCTCCGAACCATCGACGGGATGGGTTATCGCGTACCCAATGGCGGCATCTGGTCGACGCCTTCCGATCTGGGAAGATTCGTCATGGCGCTGATGAGCGGCCGGCTGCTCAAACCTGCCAGTATCCGGGAAATGTTGACTGTGCCGGCCGGCAGCAAAAACTATGGAATGGGGACGATGATCATGCATGACAGGCAACTGGGCATGTTCGGGCATGATGGCGGCGATCCCGGCTATACCTCCATGCTGACCATTGAACCTGCCAGTGGCTATGCCGTTATCTTTCTGCGCAACTACAATATCGGCGTCACCAATCTGCGGGCGGCTTCCTGGGAACTCATCGAAAGATTATGATCTCAAAATGGGGGAGCAATACCGGCTTTCCCGGAACAAAAAATTAGACAAACCGGAGGATCTATTATGGAACGATTCGGAAACTATTTAGCGCCGGCTACGCTCCGGTTCGAGCGGATGTTGCCTGGCCCCATCGAGAAGGTCTGGGCGTACCTAACGGAGTCGGACAAACGCGGTTTATGGCTGGCCAGAGGAGAGATGGAGCTTTTTGAAGGCGGAAAGGTGCGGCTCTGTTTTGTCCACAGCGAGCTCAGTCCTGAAGCCGGGCCGATCCCGGAGAAGTTCAGGGAGATGGACTCGGGGCATTCCTTTACCGGCACGGTCCTGCGGGTCAATGCCCCTTATCTGCTGACATTTACCTGGGAAGGCGGGAGCGAGGTCAGCTTTGAATTGGAAAAAGAGCAGGGCATGGTGAGGCTCACGCTTACGCACCGGAAGTTGGATACCGGCCAGATGAGTGCTGCACCGGGTTGGCATGCGCACCTGGATATTCTCGATAAGCAGCTTCATGGACAAACACCGGATAATTTCTGGAAGAGCTTTTTAGAGTTGGAAGCCCTCTATCAAAAACGGCTGAAGCCGCAAGCCGAGACCGGCATGTTGATCCGCCGGCCGGTGGCAGAGGTCTCTGAAGCCTTTGTCGATCCGGCGATCACCACAAAATTCTGGTTCACGAAGAGTACGGGGAAGCTGGAAAAAGGAAAAGCCGTGCAATGGATCTGGGAGATGTACGATGTGACCTCGTATGTGCGGGTGCTTGATCTCGTTGCCGACAACCGGATCGAGATAGAGTGGGGTGGGGTCGACAAGGACAGGACCAGAGTAGAATGGACGTTCCGGCCGATGGGCGCCGATGCGACATTCGTGAATATCGTCATGGACGGCTTCGAGGGCGATGAGCAGCGGATCCTGGAGCAGGTCAGCGGTTCGGCGAGCGGATTTTGTTGGGTGCTGGCCGGACTCAAGGCCTGGTTGGAATTCAAGGTGCAGCTGAACCTGGTAGGAGACCGGTTTCCAACGGGCAAGCATTGACCGTGGGATGGGATACGGGGCTTGGTGTCGGCCTGGGCGGCTGAGTATCAGCAGATTACAGTTTTCAATCAAAATGATCTAAATTTGGGGCATACTTAACGATATGCTTGTGAAGATAGACAAGTTCATACTGTGTTTTATCCTATGCTTTCCTCTGCTTTCCATCCACGCTCAAGGTTTGCAATTCAAATCGGAGGACAGCCTGCTCACC
Source organism: Puia sp. (assembly GCA_035550615.1). Lineage (GTDB taxonomy): Bacteria > Bacteroidota > Bacteroidia > Chitinophagales > Chitinophagaceae > Puia. The sequence goes on along the minus strand of DASZOW010000456.1, from coordinate 4,865 downwards.
CAGCGTACCTCTTATCATGTCTTTTCTTCCGACGTGCCGGTCTTCGGCGATCATTTCTTTATTGCTTTCGATCTTTCGCTTTGGGAAAATGCGAACCTGGGCTATGTGTTCAATCTCACAGACAAAGCGAATTCGTACAGTCTCAGCTATCTCTATACAAACGGCACGGGCAATCTGAACTTCAACATCGACAGCAAGAGCAATAAGCTGAAGATGCCGCTTTCGCCCTCGCTGCTCAAAAAAAAAAATTGGTTCAAGGTCAGGCTCGATCTCGATCTGAAGAACGACCGCGTCACGGTGCGGATCGATGACAAGGTCTATCACGCCGATGGGTTCGGCTTTAGCCCAGGGATGCCGGCTAACCTGATCTTCGGCAAGAATCAGCGTTATACCGAGGTACCCAATATGGCGGTCAGGAACCTGGAAGTAGGCGACGGCAAAAGAGATTTTTTCTTTCCGCTGAACGAGTGGACCGGGAATACCGTCCACGACAGTTTGGGTCAGGCCACGGGTGTTGTCGAAAATCCCATCTGGCTGATCAATGAATCGTATTTCTGGAAACAGGTCTACAGTCAATCCTACCAGGACGTGGCGGGGCTCAACTTCGATCCGCTGGACGAGAACCTTTTTATCTTTACCAAAGATTCGCTGATCCAATATGACCCGGAAGAAAAAAAGACGAGCGCCAGCCCGTATGCCAATAAATTGCCCGTGCCGATGGTGCTGGGCAAAAGCATTTTCAATGCGCGGGAAAACAGATGTTATATCTATGAGCTGTTCGATATCCCGAAAGGCGAGCCCAGCATCGCGTCGCTGAACATGGCGGGCGGTAATTTCAAATGGGAGACCGTCGGAAAGGTCGAGCTGCCGTCTCAACTGCACCACCATAATATCTTCTATGACTGGCGGCAGGACGAGATCTATCTCTTTGGCGGCTATGGTTCCTACAGCTATCACAACGCTTTTTTGCGGTACAACGACACCGTGGACAAATGGGAGCGGGCCAGCTTTACCGGCGATACCATCAGTCCGCGTTTTTTTGCGGCTACCGGTCCTTCCGATAAGCCCGACGAGATGTTCCTGTTCGGGGGCTATGGTAACGAATCGGGCAGCCAGGTGGTGGGAGGGAGACAATACTATGATCTCTACCGGATCGATCTGCGTCACCATCGGGTGAAAAGATGCTGGACGATGACGCCGGCGGCCGGGGATATCTTCGTGCCCGCCAATAACCTGGTCCTTTCCCGGGACAAAAGATATTTCTACGCCTTATGCTATCCGCACGAGATCGCCAGAACCGAGCTAAAGCTTTACAAATTCTCGATCCTCGACGGGTCCTACCAGGTCGTCAGCGCGCCTATACCGGTGGCCTCTATGCGCATAGAATCCGATATCAATCTCTTCTATAGCGGGAAGGCCGACGATTTCATCTGTGCGGTTCAAGAATTCACGGATCGCCAGCACTCCTCCATCAAGGTCTATTCCCTGGCCTCGCCTCCGGTCAGCACGGCCAGCTACCTGGCGGCGATCCATCCGCCGGTAAAATCCCGGACTGCCTTCGTGTACTATCTCCTTGCCATGATCGTCATCGTGATACCCGGTCTCGGCTACTATATCTATGTCAGAAGAAAGAAACCGCTGCCGGCGCCTGAAAAGGCGAGCGAAAAGCCGGTGGAAGCCATTCCATTGTTAGCCGCCAATCATATTGAAAAAAATAAAAATGCTGTTTTCTTATTAGGCGAATTCCTTGCATTCGACCGAAAGGGGCAGGATATAACACATTTATTCAGTCCTAAGATCAAGCAGCTCTTCGTGCTGATCCTGCTGCATAGCGGGGATGGCAAGGGTATCAGCTCCAGGAAGATCTCCGCCAAGCTGTGGCCAGACAAGGACCTGGCAAAAACAAAGAACATCAAGGGTGTGACTTTCAATCATTTGAGAAGCATTATTGCCGATATTGATGGAATTGAGCTGCTGTTCCTCAATGATAGTTATTCGTTTAAGATTTGCGAAGACCTCTTTTGTGACTTTTGCGTCCTTTCCACGATGATCCGGGATGGTGGGCGTGTTGCGGATCATTTGCCCTTGATCGCTCGCGGGCCGTTGCTGAAAGATCTGCCGGAGGCCTTACTGGATGATGTCAAGTCCGGCTTCGAGGACCAACTCATAGGGTTGTTGTTGCCCGAACTGAAAAAGCGATATGAGTCGGGGGATTACAAACAGGCCCTCGAGGTGGCCAAACTGATCCTCGGCATGGATGCGTTCAACGAGGAAGCGATCGTTTATCAGTTGCGCAGTTTTAGAAGACTAAGAGGGATCGAATATTCCAAGAAAGCCTACGAGCAATTTACCCAGGATTACCAGCGGTCACTGGGAGTAGCCTATCATGTCAGCTTCGACAAGATCGTCCACTAGGATCTTTATACCGACAATTACCTGTCAGTCATAGGGTTAACTAATTAAATCACCGATTAACCGGTTTTTTAACCCATTTTTTAATACCTCTCCCGCTATCATTGGGCTACTGTTTTAAAACATCAAACTACATCACTTATGAAGAAAATTTTGACAAGCCACGGCCGGCTTGTGGCGATGCTTGCCAGCATGTTGCTCTTTTCCCTGGCCGTCCTGGCGCAGGAGACCCATCCGGTCAGCGGGACTGTGCTGGATGAAAAAGGCGCCCCGTTACAGGGAGTTTCCGTCGTCATCAAGGGAACCACTCTGGGTACGGTCACCGACACCGCCGGCAGGTTCACCATCCGGGTCGGCAAGGGAGCGACTCTCGTCTTCAGCTATATCAAATATGGTACGCAGGAAATCCCCATCAAGGCAGAAAGAACGGTGACGATCAGCATGACGCCGACCACCAGCAGCCTGAACGATGTGATCGTCGTCGGTTACGGAACCCAGCGTAAGGCTACGTTGACCGGCGCTGTGGCCCAGATCGGCAATGCCGAGATCGTGACGACGAAGAATGAGAATATCGAGAATATGCTGACCGGTAAGGTGCCGGGGCTGCAGATCCTTCAGAACACCGCTGAGCCGGGGGACTTTGCCAACAACATTTCTATCCGGGGCATGGGGAATCCGATCATCGTGATCGATGGCGTGGTCATGAATGATTTTTCGATCACCGGGAACAATGGCGACAATAATGTCGGGACCAGCAATATCCTGTCCCGGCTCGACCCTAACGATATCGAAAGCATCTCGGTGCTCAAAGACGCCAGCGCTGCCGTTTACGGCATCCGGTCCGCTAACGGGGTGATCATGGTCACGACGAAAAAAGGGAAGGCCGGTACGATGGAACTGTCCTATAATGGAACATACGGCGTACAGGTACCTTCGGGGCTACCCAAACCGGTGGATGCGCTGCAATATATGCAATTGGTCAACCAGCAGGACCTGCACAATGCCAATGGCGGGATCATCAGCTATGACTCCGCGGACTTTGCCGCTTACCGGAACGGGACGCTGAAGACCACGGATTGGTATGATGCCGTGTTTAAGAAACGTACCCCGCAGATGCAGCATAACATCACGGCCACCGGCGGCAATGAGAACACCACCTACCTGATCAGTGCCGGGTATCTTTACCAGGACGGCCTGTTGACCAGCAATGACCTCAACTATCACCGCTACAATGTACGGTCGAATATCACCACGAAGATCGGGAAACGGTTCACGGTCAATCTGAATGTCAGCGGCATCATGGATAAAAAGAACCAGCCGGCGGAGTCCTTCTGGTGGACGACGCGTGAGACCTGGCGGGAGCTGCCTACGCAGACGATCTATGCCAATAACACGGCGCCCTATTATACCAACGGGCTCGTCGACGGCGGCAACCCCGTGGCATTCGAGAATTCCGACATCGTAGGCTATAATAACCTGAGCAATACCTGGATCAACGCCGCGATCAGCATCGATTACAAGGTGCCTTTTCTCGAAGGGCTTACGCTCAGGGGATTCTTTAGCTATAACGACCAGATACAGGACAATAAGCTGTATCAAAAATCCTTTGATCTTTATAACTACAACGACGCCACGCAGACTTATAAGGCGACGCTCAACGGATCGCCCAGCTATGTGCAGCGGCAATACTATCGCTATCCGCAGAATGACGACCAGTTCTCACTGAACTATGCGCATAGCTTCGGCAATCACAATATCACCGCTTTACTGCTGATGGAAGGCGCCGAGCAGAGCGCAGACAATTTTGCGTCCTATCGTCAGCTATCGATACCGGTGGATCAGCTCATCGCCGGCAACGCCGCCAATCAGAATGCTACGCAGGACGGCGGGAATACGGCCTTATATCAATACGCCACCAACAGCTGGGTGGGCAGGGTAACCTACGACTTCAGCAGCCGGTACCTGGCCGAGTTCAGCTTCCGGGATGACAAATCCTCCAAATTCGCGCCCGGACAGGGTTGGGGTTTCTTCCCCTCCGGTTCGATAGGCTGGCGGATCAATGAAGAGAATTTTTTCAGGAATTCCAACAAGCTGTCGTTTATCGACAATCTGAAGCTGCGCGCCAGCTATGGGTTGACGGGCAGCGATGGGCCGCTTTATTACCAGTTCCTCACCGGGTATACGTATCCGGCATCGGGCAACAATAACCAGCTGCCGCGCGGATCGGTCTTCGGGAATAATTTTATCAATGCCGTACAGAGCACGGGGATACCGAATCCGAATGTCACCTGGATCAGGGCGCATACCTTCGATGCGGGGATCGACTTCGACGCCTGGAAGGGTTTGCTCGGTTTTACCGTCGATTATTTCAGACGTGATCTCAAGGGCATACTGGCCACATCCGTCCTGCAAGTGCCCGAGGTGCTGGGAGCGCCGCTGCCGGAAGAGAATAT
>DASZOW010000455.1:0-2639 GCA_035550615.1 Puia sp. | reverse complement strand
GTCGATTTCTCGGTGGAGACGATCAATGGGAATATCACGATTGCCGGCAATACCGCGGAGATCCGCGCCAAAAGCATCAGCGGCTTTATCGACCTGGCGATCTCGCCCGACCGCAAGGCCGATCTGAAGATGCATACGATCACCGGAACCATGTATTCGAATATCGAACTACCGCCGAGCCGCCGGATCAAGCAGGTAGGTGGAGGCTCGGTGACCGCGGAGCTGAACAATGGCGGCAAGCCCATCACGCTCGAGACGATCAGCGGCGACATTTTTTTTCGCAAGGAAAGTTGAATGGTTAAAGCCCCGCAAACGCGGGGGATGTATATTTGCCGATGGATTATTTCAGCCAGCTTACCCATCTCTTGAAGATCGAACAAGCGGAGGACCGGCGTCTGTACCAGCAAGAGGCGGAATCGGCTTCTATCACCGTGCGGCGGGAAGCCGGCCTGGCCTGGTATCCAATAGCCATCCGGGATACGGAGCTGGGACGAGGCGACTACCTTACCGTCGAAGTGGAACGGACCACTCACCAGGACATTGCGCATCAGCTGCGATTCGGGGCGCCGGCGGCGCTTTTCTCCAATCATGATCCGGCAGATCACCGGGTCGAAGGCACGATAGCCTTTGTGGGCGGCAACCGGCTAAAACTTACGCTTCGTACGGACGAGCTGCCGGATTGGATGCGGGATGGAAAACTAGGCATCGAGCTGCTTTTTGACGACAATAGCTATACGGAGATGTTCGGCGCGCTACGCCAGGCGACGGCGCTGGCTGAAAAAAAACAGGAAGGCCGGCTGATCCGGATGCTCACCCGCCCTACTCAGCCTGATTTTGAAGCGGTGTCCAACGGAGGTGAAAATGCAGGTCCGGATGGGTGGACCGGAAGAACGGCAACAGGCGAGACGCCGACCGGACTCAATCCCTCGCAGCGTGCGGCAGTCGACAGGATCCTGGCGGCTACGGACCTCGCCATCGTACATGGTCCTCCCGGCACCGGCAAGACCACCACCCTGGTGGCAGCGATCCGCGCGCTGACCCATCGGGACGAGGGCCGCGTCCTCGTCGTCGCTCCGAGCAACACGGCGGTCGATCTGCTCAGCGAAAAGCTGGCGGACACCGGTCTGAATGTATTGCGGATCGGCAACCCCGCAAAGGTCTCGGAAAAGCTGTTTTCCCTGACGCTGGACAGCAGGATGGCCGAACACGGCGCCACCAAAGAGATCAAACGGCTCAAGAAGAAAGCGGCGGAATTCAAGGACATGGCGCATAAATACAAACGGAATTTCGGCCCGGCGGAACGCGAGCAGCGAAAAGCCCTGTTCGACGAAGCGCGGAATATCATGAAGGAAGTAGAGCGCACCGAGCAATTCATCCTCGACGATATCCTCGGCAAGGCCCGCGTCATTACGGCTACCCTGGTAGGTGCGAACCATTATACCGTCCGGGACCTGCGTTATACCACCACCGTCATCGACGAGGCCGGCCAGGCGCTCGAGCCCGCCTGCTGGATACCGATCCTCAAATCGCCATGCCTGGTACTGGCGGGAGACCATTGTCAACTGCCGCCGACCATCAAGTCCGACGAGGCCGCGCGCGGCGGTCTAAACACCACTCTACTGGAGAAATGCGTCGCATTGCATCCCGAGGCCGTGACCCTGCTCGACGAGCAATACCGGATGCACAGGCGGATCATGGGCTATTCCTCCGAGGTCTTCTATGAGAGCCGGCTAAAGGCCCATGCTACCGTTGCCGGGCATACGCTTTTTGAAGGGGACGCCCCGCTGGCATTTATCGACACGGCCGGTTGCGGCTTGGACGAACGGCCCGAGGGCACGGGGATCACGAACCCGGAAGAAGCCGCTTTCCTCATCCGGCATGTGGCGCAGCTGCTAACGGGGCTGGCCAGCCGCGAAAACGGCGGAAGCGGACCCATGCCAGGGAACGGCGGGAGACCTTCCGTAGCCATCATCTCTCCCTATCGCAACCAGGTACACCTGTTGAAGGAACTGGCGGCGGCATCGCCGGCGCTGCGGGAATGGGGCGACCGGATCACCGTGAACACCATCGACAGCTTTCAGGGGCAGGAGCGCGATATCGTTTATATCGGCATGACGCGGAGCAATCCCGATAGCCGGATCGGCTTCTTATCGGACATCCGCCGGATGAATGTAGCTATGACCCGGGCGCGGAAAAAGCTGGTCGTTATCGGCGACAGCGCCACCCTGAGCCAAGTCCCCTTTTATGAAGGATTCATCAACTATGCCCAGCAGCAGGAGTCTTATCAAAGTGCATGGGAATTCATGGAGTGGTGAATGGCGTCTCGGGCGCGCCTATCATATATGCTTCTATCAGCCCGACAATGCCGGCATGCCCGAAATGTTTCGCCCATTCCAGCGAAGTGCTTTGATAAGCCTTGTCCCTCAGCCGCAGATCGGGCCTGGCGGACAACGCCACGCGGGTCAGCTCTTCATCGTTGCGTTCGGCGGCAAAATGCAGCAGGGTCTTATCCCATTCCCCATACTGCCGGTTCACGGCATGGGGCTCTTCTTGCAGACGTTGGATCGCCCGCTCCTTCCATCCGAGGTCCCAGGCGTCCAGGACGGTAAACGCAGCGCCGGAATCCATCAACCACTCGG
>DASZOW010000454.1:0-3706 GCA_035550615.1 Puia sp. | reverse complement strand
ATGGAAAAGTCCCGGTTGCTTATCTCCACCAGGCCGGCAAAAGAGTTGACGGACGCTTTGGATGCGGCAGGGGCATCGAGTATGGCCATCGATCCCTCCGTCACTGGGTCTTCCATGTCACGGGTAGAGTTTTTCGGGTGCACAGAATGATGTGCCACGCGATGGCGGGAGACCGTCGGGGCCGTCCGGGCCGCAGCGGCTGGCGTAGGAACCTGGCGGAGGATCACGACCCGTTCCAGCGTAAACATCCGCGGATGGTAGGCTATTGCCGCACTTGCCGCCATGCTGGCGGAGGCCGGAAGGGATGTCGCTGCCGGACCAGGGCGACCCACAGTGGCCAGGGTCATGATCGCCGTGCATACCAAAAAGATCAGCAGCCGGGGACCGGGACGGTCATCCGTCCTTTTTTGCTGCAGCATTTTCCGCGCCCGTTGCAGGAGCAATTTTTCACCGCCGCCGCCGATGGCAGCCAGGGCCAGACGGCCCTGTCCATGTTGCCGGGCAAGCGATAGCAGGGCCGAGACGTATCCATGGGCATCATAGCGGAATTCCAGCACCTGCTCGTCACAGCAGTGTTCCCGTTCCTTTTTGAGCTGGGCGATCAGCCCGCGGGTGAACGGGTTAAAAAAGAACAGCAGCTCCATGGCCGTAACCAGGAGATTGAGGAGATAATCTTTTCGGCGGATATGGGCCAGTTCATGTACAAGGATGGCTTCTATCTGTGTCGGGGTGAGCTGGGTCACTATGGATACCGGCAGCAGGATCACCGGTCGCAGAAAACCCAGGGTCACCGGGACGTCTACCAGCGAGGAGCCATGCAGATTCACCTCTTTCCGGATGCCCATCCGGCGGGCGGTCGAGGATACAAAGACCCGGAATTCCGGCGCCAGCCGGGAAAGCCCGTCATGCAAGATCCGCCGGCACCGGGCATAGTGCCGGGAATACTGGACCAGCAGACCGCCCAGGGTCAGCAGGTAAAGGGCCGAACACCAGGGCAATAGCAGGTGGATCACCCGCCGTCCCGTTTCGAGGACCGCGGAAAAGCCCCGGACGGGTAGCTCCGATGCCGGCATGATAAATGTCTTGACCGACCAGCAGGCCCCGATAGCCAAAAGCAGCAGCAGCAGTCCGTGTCTCGCGCGGGCCGGAAGATTTCTGAAAACTAGCAGGAAAAGATGATAGAATGCCCAGAGCAAACTCATTTGCCAAAGGCTGTTGAATAGCGTCCAGCCCAGCGCTCTCAGTAAAGCGGAATGGGTCAAGAGATGCATGCTTACCGGTCTTTGAGATTATTTAATAGCTGCTGGATCTCTTCGAGCTCGGCGGGGGATGCCTTATGATTACCCAGGGCCTGCAGGACGAGTTCCGCAGGGGAACCGCCGAACAGGGTATTGATCATCTTTCCCACCAGGTGTTTCTGGGTCTTTTCCTTGCTGACAGAGGCCTGGTAGATATGGGTCTTGAACGAGTCGTCGCGTTTTACCAATCCCTTTTCATACATGATCTGCATGAGCTTGAGGGTGGTGGTATATCCTACATCCTTGGATGTCAGCAGCTCCTCGTGTACTTCCCTGACACTGGCCTGATCTTTTTCCCAAAGGACCTGCAGGATCTCGAGCTCGCTTTCCGTAGGTTTGATCGTCTTCGTGGACATAGCATGGAAATTTGAGGCATTAAGATACGATATGTTTCGTAAATGCGGAGTTAAAAAACATATGATGGGCCTGCGGCCTTTTTTGCCGGCTTATGATGGCCTGGGGCCGATGTCCGCGGCATCCGGGCAAAAAAAAGCCCCGATGTGGAAACACCGGGACTTTGGTATTTGGATCTGATTAGTGTCGTTAATTGGGCTATAAAGATAGAATTTGAAATGAATACTGGAACAAAAAATTAATAATTTTTTTTACCGCAGGCTAACCGTCCCCGGGGTCTGTACGGCGGCGGGGGCAGCGGCCTTTTTCTCGATCGGCGGCTTCTGCCGGGCCAGCCCGGTATCTCGGGTGTGGAAAACCGACGCCAGGGTGGGGGCGATAACCAGGGATACGATGGACATCAGCTTGATCAGGATGTTCATGGACGGCCCGGAGGTATCCTTAAAGGGGTCGCCGACGGTATCACCGGTGACGGACGCCTTGTGGGGATCGGATTTCTTATAGTGTATCTCGCCGTTGATCTCTACCCCTTTTTCAAACGATTTCTTGGCGTTGTCCCAGGCGCCGCCGGCATTGTTCTGGAAGATGCCCATGAGCACGCCGCTGACGGTTGCGCCGGCCAGGAACCCGCCGAGGGCCTCGGGGCCGAGAATGAAACCGATGATCAAGGGAAACAGGATGGCAATGGCGCCCGGCAGGATCATCTTTTTGATGGATGCCTGGGTGGAGATGGCCACGCATTTATCATATTCGGGAGTACCCGTGCCTTCCATGATCCCGGGGATGGTCCGGAACTGGCGCCTGACCTCTTCCACCATGGCCATAGCGGCCTGTCCCACGGCCTGGATAGCCAGCGAGGAGAAGATAAAAGGGATCATGCCGCCGATGAAAAGGCTGGCGAGTACTTTGGCTTTGTAGATGTCGATCCCATGGATGCCGGCTACGCCGACAAAGGCGGCGAAAAGGGCAAGTGCCGTCAGGGCTGCGGAAGCGATCGCAAAACCTTTACCGGTAGCTGCGGTGGTGTTCCCTACGGCATCCAGCACATCGGTCTTTTCCCGGACGTCTTTGGGCAGCTCGCTCATTTCGGCGATACCACCGGCATTATCGGCGATGGGACCGAATGCATCGATGGCCAGCTGCATGGCCGTAGTGGCCATCATCCCTGCCGCCGCGATAGCCACGCCATAGAGACCGGCACAAGCAAAGGATCCCCAGATGCCGCCCGCAAGAACCAGGATCGGCAGAAAAGTGGACTGCATCCCTACAGCCAGACCGCCGATGACATTGGTGGCGTGACCGGTACCCGACTGGCGGATGATGCTGAGCACGGGGCCCTTGCCCATAGCGGTATAATATTCGGTGATGATGCTCATCAGTGTCCCTACCAACAGACCTACGCCGATGGCGCCCAGTACACCCCATTTGGTGAACTCGATGCCCCGGAGGGTCATCGTATCGGGTAAGATATAAGCTACCAGGCCGATACATGCAATGGCAGTCAGGATAATGGAACCCCAGTTACCCATATTCAAAGCTTTCTGAACGGTAGACGTACTGATGCCGGCGGAATCGCTGATCCGGACAAAGAAGGTGCCGACAATGCTGAAGATGATACCGATACCCGCGATCAGCATCGGAAGCAGGATCGGGGCCATTCCGCCAAACTGGTCGTTCGAGATCGTTTCCTGTCCCAGCACCATGGTAGCGAGGACGGTAGCTACATAGCTGCCAAACAGGTCGGCGCCCATACCGGCTACGTCACCGACGTTATCGCCTACGTTATCGGCGATAGTAGCGGGGTTGCGCGGATCATCCTCGGGAATGCCGGCTTCCACTTTGCCTACGAGATCGGCGCCGACATCGGCCGCCTTGGTATAGATACCGCCGCCAACACGGGCGAAAAGGGCAATGGATTCGGCCCCCAGCGAAAAGCCCGTCAACACCTCGATGGTGGTCCTCATCTCTTCCGAATTGACAGCGGCTTCAGGCGCAAAGATCGCTTTCAGCAGGATAAACAAACCGCCCAGCCCCATGACCGCGAGACCGGCCAC
>DASZOW010000453.1:0-1865 GCA_035550615.1 Puia sp. | reverse complement strand
TATCTCGCGGAAGCCTGCGCCGCCATAGGCACACGCCTCATCCACATCTCTACCGACTACGTCTTCCCCGGTGACTCTGCCCGGCCCCTGACGGAGAACGATCCTACCGGCCCCGTGAATACATACGGCGCCTCCAAACTGGAAGGCGAACGCCAATGCATGGAGAAATACCCACAAGGCACCGTGATCATCCGAACCGCCTGGGTCTACTCCGAATTCGGCAACAACTTCGTCAAGACCATGATCCGGCTGATCAAGGAAAGACCCGCCATCAACGTCGTCAACGACCAGGTCGGTTCTCCGACCTATGCCGCCGACCTCGCCGCCGCCATCCTCGATATCGTTTCCGCCAAAAATTTCGTCCCCGGCATCTATCACTACAGCAACCAGGGCAGCATCAGCTGGTACCAGTTCGCCGTCGCCATCCGGGATAAGATCGGCAGCTCCTGTACGGTCAATCCTATCCCCACCAGCAGCTATCCCACCCCCGCCGCCCGCCCGCATTATTCTCTCCTCGATAAGACGCACATTGCCCAAACCTATAATTTAACCATTCCGGACTGGCAGTCGAGTCTTATCATCTGTCTATCCCGCCTTCAAACAACGGCCTGACCATTTCTAAGTGCTAACATTCATGTGGAAAACTTACCATGTATCAAACTGTATTCATGGTTGAAGAATCTAATGTATAAGACCCGAACGCACATCAATCCGCATCGCGTATTGTCTTTTTGAATACGACCACGATTTTCGTGAGGATTGCCGCATGTTCCAAAGTTTCCTAGCTTGCAGATGATCAGACTGGCGAAAGCCACGAGTGATCAACCATAATCCATACTTATGAAACCTGTCTACCTTTTAAAGGAGATCCTTATCCTGCTTATCCTATCCTGCCTGTTACCGCTTTCGGGCATCCTGGCCGAAGGCACCAAACAGGTGATGCAAACCCAGAACAGCGGCACCGGTCTCGTCGTTTCCACCACCACGACATTCCCGCTCGGCTCCGTCGGCAGCTATCTCGGCGCTCCCGCAGACGACCGCCTCTATTTCCGCATCAAAGACTTCAATACCGAACAGCTGTATTACGGCTTCCAGTGGGAAACGCTTGCCCCCTCGACGCCGATCAATACCTACAGCGATGTGTACATGATCATCTATGACCCTACCGGCGCCCAGGTGGGAGCGCCGGTCAAGCTTCCGGGCGCCAACGGTAACCCCGGCTGGATCAACTCTTATTCGCAATGTACCACCTATGGCCCCATCATCAATGGAGTACCCACCCTGGGCTATTCTCCGCTGTCCTTTAAGCCGTCGATGAACGGGGACTACTATGTCTCTTTTTATCGTAGCCTCGATGGCGGGAATACGCATATCCCCGGCGGCGAATCGATGCTGGCCAAGTATTTCGATATGACCGTAGCCTCCTACAACAGCGTAACCAACGGTTGGGCCAGGCTCACGGGTCGTGTTCACTGTAACAAATGGGCCTTTTCGGTATACAATCCGCTTAAGAACGATATCCAGGATCCCACGACCTCTGTTAATTCGACCTTCTATGGCTATACTCCGGACTCGGTTACCGTTAAGGTCAGTTTCCCATCCTCGGGTTACGAGCCGCTGACGTTCATCGTGGCCTTCAACAGCTTCGGTACGATCAATACGGGAAATTGGCCCAGGGACCGGCAATCCATAAAGCTCACCAATATTCGCCAGGGGGCCTACCTGGATGGCGGCTATCCCGTGTTCCTGAATATTCCGGACGCCACGCTCTGGCCGACCAGCACCATCCCCAGTCCGCCGTCGCTCATAGATCCCGTGATCTCGGGTTGTCCACCGGGGCCTTATAACGTCCGGTTCAAGGCGCC
>DASZOW010000452.1:0-2933 GCA_035550615.1 Puia sp. | reverse complement strand
AGCTGATATGGGCCCGGGCGGCGCCGATCCACGTGGCGGCCAAACGGATGTCGGCTTCTTCGAGACCACAGATGGCAGCCGCTTCAGCCACCGATCGTTCGAATACCCGCCGCCGGTAGCTTTCGAATCCTTCCGTGTGGTTGCGGATAAAATCGGGGTGATGGTCGCCCTGTTCGATGAGCAGCCGGCCGATGGCATAGTTGAGCGTGGCGTCGGTACCCGGGTTCAGCGGCAGATGCAGATCGGCTATCGCACAGCTATCGGTGCGCCGCGGGTCGGCAACGATGACCTTCGTCCCGGGATAAGCGGCTTTATGCGCTTCCAGTCTCCGCCAGAGGATAGGATGACACCAGGCGGGGTTGGCGCCGGTGACGAAAAAGCAATCCGCCAGCTCGATGTCGGCATAACTTAGGGGAACGCTGTCTTCCCCCAGCGCCATCTTGTGCGCGGCAACCGCCGTGCTCATGCAAAGTCTGGAATTGCTATCGATGTTGTTGGTGCCGATAAATCCCTTGACCAGCTTGTTTACGACGTAATATTCTTCGGTCAGACACTGACCCGAGACGTAGAACCCGATGCTGTCCGGCCCATATCTTGCTATCAGGGCTTTCAACACCGCGGCTGCACGGTCCAGCGCCGTGTCCCAGGATACGCGTTGCAACGGCATATTCCTGTTGGGCCGCATCTGCGGGTATAGCAGCCGGTCGCTCCGGTCGTTGACCGTATGATGCAGGTTCATCCCTTTGCTACACAGCATACCGCGATTCACCGGGTAGTCGGGACTGCCTTCTACGGTGATCCGGCCTTTTTTGTCTTTGTGGACGGTGATGCCGCACCCTACCCCGCAATAGCAGCAGGTGGATGAGAATTGTTCGGTATGGCGGTGTTGGGAATGCATATTTTTTATAAGGTGACGGCAGCCGTTGCGGCTGTATCCGTTGTCTCGGCTGATGTCATCGTTGCGGCTGTCGAAATATCTTTTGCCGGTTTCCACCGGGTGATGCCCACGATCGCCGCCACGATGATGACGGCCATGCCGATATACGTGAACGCCTGTACGTATGTGATGGATTCGGATTTAAAAAGAAAACCAAAAAGCATCCCGCCCAGGTTCCCGCCGGCTCCCACTATCCCGCTGATCAGGCCCACATTGTTACTATCCACAAAAGGCACGATGCCATAGACGGCCCCGTTCGCCATTTTGAGGAACAGCGCAAACGTCAGCATGAAGACGATGGCGACCATAAAAGACGTGGAATGGGCAAAGGCGATAAGACCCACACCTTCCAGCAACAGCGTGCCGGCGAGCAAGGCGCCTTTCCCGGCCATGCCCCAGCGATAGCCGGTCTTATCCGACATAACCCCCCCGAGCGCCCGGGCAAAAAGATTCATGGAACCGAATAGCCCCGCCCAAAACCCCGCGCTGTGTTGCGAGAGATGGAAGGTGTCGACGAAATGCAGCGAAGCGACATTATCAAAAGTGATCTCCATACCGAAGCACATGGCATAGGCGAGGACCAGCGCGCCGATACGCCAGTCGGCAAGAACCGACCAGTTGGTTTTGGCTTTTGTACGCGGGCCGCGGCCGAGATCGCTAAAGTTACCGGTCGGGGTGTCTTTGGTATAGCGGTAATACAGCCACGCCACGATCCACATCATGGCCGCCGGTATGAGCATCGCATAGCGCCAGGCAAAGTGCGGCGTATAGCCGAAGCCTACGATGGCCGAGAAGATCAGGGGCATCACCATATTGGTGACGCCGCCGCCGAGATTGCCCCATCCGCCGGTAATAGCGTTGGCGGTCCCTTTGACCCGCGTGGCAAACATCATCGACGTATGGAATTGGGTGATGACGAAGGCGGCGCCGATAACGCCGATGGCCAGCCGGAACAGCAGACAGGTCGTATAGTCGGCAGCCAGTCCGACTAACGCTACGGGTATCGACCCGATCAGCAGCATCCGCACGGCGGTCTTCCGGGGCCCATAGATATCGCAAAGCTTTCCGATCAGCAGCCGGGCAATGATGGTAGAAGAAACGGAGGCGATGATGATGTTGCCTACCTGTGCTTTCGTAAGCCCGAGATCTGCACGGATAGTCGGCATGAGCGGCGCCAGCCCGAACCAGCCGAAAAAACATACAAAGAACATGAACCATGTGACGTGGAAGGTCCGCATCTGGATCGTGTCCAGCGAGAATAACCGTATCTTATCCAGTGGTCTATTGATCTGTTTCATATCCATGCGTTTATTTTTGGAGAAAATCGGGTTTGATATCGATCTGCAAATAGGCCCATGAGGCATTCAGCCTCGCCGTATTGGGAGTGACGCCCTTGGCATACTCCATACTATGGGTGGCCCACATGCCGCAGACACCGGCTTCGATGGCGGAGAACTTATTGAGCTTGTAGTTGGCGATGCCGTCGACCTCGCTGCCCAGGTATCTGGGGACCGCCTTGCCTTTGAGGTCCTTTTGGTCGGCGGCCAGGCCGAAATAGTGATAGCAAATTTCGAACGTCAGGCGGCTATTGCGCGAAGCATATTTAGCTTTCGCAAAGGGGTTATTGAGACCGCCGGAGGCGGAACCGGTTCCGGCATAAAAATAATCCATATATCCCCAGAACTTATGCGGCGTGCCGTATAGCGGATCGAACCGGTGATCGGTGGCGGTCGCAGAGAAAGCGTTGTTGCCGGAAAGATAGTCCCAGCCAATGGTACCGGCTACGAGACGGCGGCTGTATGTCAGCTGGACAGTTGTCATATAGGCGGCAAGGCTGAACCCGTCCCTGTCGTGACCGGCCTGGTAATATGCGCCGGCCTGCAGCCGCAGGCTGCCGGTATGACCATCCAATGGGGTCGTCAGCAGCAGACCGCCGGTGATCCGGGCATTGACGCCGGGCAGGCTGAAATGCCGTCCATAGATATATCCGGTGTCG
>DASZOW010000451.1:0-6930 GCA_035550615.1 Puia sp. | reverse complement strand
AATGACATATAATACAAAAGAATGCCAGTTTTCCCCTGCGCCCGCCCGTACATAAACGTGCGATTCATCTTCCTTGATCAGGTCGATGCCCCGGATATCCATTTTCAGGACCAGGCCCTTCACATCTTTTGTAAATAAGATATTGCTTCCGCCGCCCAGCACCAATAAGCGCCCCCCATCGCCCGCACTGCCGCCGTCGCCGTCGCCGTCGCGCCCGGCCAGCGAAACTCCATGCGCCCCCGCCCACGCCAACAATTCCCCCAGTTCCTCCGCCGACCCGAACCCCGCGAAATACCGCGCGCTCGCATCGATGCCGAACGTATTGTACTGTCTTAACGAAACATTCTCCTTTATCATGAAACGAAAATACGACAAGCAGGCCAATGCGCGCCGCCCCGCCGCGGCCTCACAACGCATCCACATCCGGGACGATCACGACACTCTTCCAGGATCGGCTATTCTGGACGATCGCCGTCTGCTGCTGGATCACCAGCTTGGCGAAGTTGATCGTGTGCGCATCCTTGGGCAACTTTAGCAACAGCTCCATGAGATACTGGTTACGGACACGGGCGATCACGGGCTCGGCAGGCCCGACCAGGTAAGAGCCAAAATCTTTTTTGAGATGGTTGGCGAAGAACTGCGCCGCCTCGCGCACCACGTCCTTATCGCGATGCCGGAACGTCACGCGGATCACCCGCGAATATGGCGGATAGTGGAACTGCTGGCGCATGGCAATCTCATGCTGATAAAAAAGCTTATAATCATGCGCCCCCACATAACCCAGCACGGGGTGCGCCGTATTGGCGACCTGGATGATCACCAGCCCCTGTCCATCCTTACGGCCCGCCCGGCCGCTGACCTGTTCCATCAGCTGGAAGGCCCTCTCGCTTACCCGGTAGTCGGCGAAACTGAGGATGCTGTCGGCATCCAGGATGCCTACGAGACCGACATGCTCGAAATCGAGCCCCTTGACCACCATCTGCGTACCTACCAGGATATCGATCCGCCGCTGCTCGAATTGCTGGATCAGCGTGTCATGCGCCGTCTTGCCGCGAACGCTGTCGATGTCCATCCGCGCGATCTTCGCCTGGGGAAACACCTCTTCCAGGTATTCCTCGATCCTTTCCGTGCCGAAATTACGCTGCACAAAACGGTGATTGCCGCACGCCGCACAGACATGCACCGGCGGGTATACGGTACCGCAATAGTGGCAATGGAGCTTGTTGGTCAGTTTATGAAAATTCAACGAGACATCGCAGTTACGGCATTGCGGGATCCAGCCGCAGACCTCGCAGACCTGGTAAGGACTGTAACCGCGCCGGTTCTGAAAAAGGATCACCTGCTTTCCTGCCGCCAGTGTCTGCTCCACCGCCGAATATAGCGGCTTGCTTAAGATCGGCTTGCCATGATCCCGCGCCCCGCCTTCTTCCTCCGGCCGTTTCTCCGGGCTGGCACTCTCGGGTCCGCCTTGGAGCTCCGATGGTCCACCTGCGTCCATTGGTTTGCGTCTGTGATCCGGATGATCGTCCCCTTCCCCCATCCAATTCCGTTGATCCGGTTTCCCTTCCTGCAGGTCCGTGAGCCAGCTGGCGCCGGCATAGGGCTCTCCTCCTCGCACCGGACCCCGTTTCGCCTCCTGCCGCGACCCTCCCGCCTGTCCCCCTGCGCCCCCCTGCCTTCGGCGTCCGTCCGCATTCCGCGCCGCCGCCCGCAGCGCCTTCGTATCGACGACCACGATCTCCGGCAATCGCACCTGCCCATACCGCTCGTTAAGCTCCACCAGCCCATATTTTCCCGTCGTCGCATTGTAATACGTCTCCACCGACGGCGTAGCGCTGCCGAGCAACACCCGCGCCCCAAACAGCGAGGCATAATAGATAGCGGCATCCCGGGCATGATAACGTGGCGCGGGTTCCTGCTGTTTATAGGAAGTATCGTGCTCCTCGTCGGCCACGATCAACCCCAGGTCGTGAAACGGCAAAAACAGCGCCGACCGGGCCCCAAGAATGATCTTTAGCTCGCCGGTACGGATCTTGTTCCAGATCTCCAGTCGCTCGTTCTGGCTGAATTTGGAATGATAGATGCCGATATACCCGCCAAAATGTTGCTGCAGCCGGCGGATGATCTGCGCCGTCAGCGCGATCTCGGGTAGAAGATACAATACCTGCTGCCCACGGCGGATGACCTGTTCGATCTGCCGGATATAGACCTGTGTCTTGCCGCTCGAGGTCACGCCATGCAGGAGACAAACCGCCCGTTGGTCGAAGACGGCATTGACCTGGTCGAACGCCAGCCGCTGTGCCGGCGAAAGCTCGAAATCGATCTGGATATCACGCGGCAGATACCGGATCCTGTCTACCTTCCGTTTTTCGATCCGCAGGATATTCTTCTCCACGAGCCCGCGGAGCTGCGCATCCGAGGCGCCGGATTTCTTGAGCAACGCCGGCCTGGTGACCTCGCCCTCCGTCCGGACCAGGTGCAGATAGGCGAGCAGAAGCTCCTGCTGTTTGGGGCCACGGCTCCAATTGTTCAGCAGTTCGGCCAGCCGTTCCTCATTGGTATATTCCGGGTTGAGGACGACATAGTTCTCTGTCTTGGCGGAATAGGTCTCTTTTAACGATTCCCAGACGACACACACCTTTTTTTCGATCAGCCGTTTGATAATGGGATAGACATGCGAAGAATCCAACAGCTGCTGTACCTCCGAGAGTTTCAGCTCATTTTTGATCAGCAGCGCCTCGGCCACTATGAATTCGTCATTGTCCAGGTGGGTAAAGTCTTCGCCCGCTTCTTCGTTAAAGACCAGGATGGTCTCGCTGCTGAGCTTGAAATGCGCCGGCAATGCCGCCGCCATCACCTCTCCTTCGCTACACAGATAATATCCGGCGATCCACTCCCACAGCTTCAGCTGTCCGGGATGCAGGATAGGCTCGTTGTCCAGCAGATCGCCGATAGGCTTGGGCTCAAAGGATTCTGGCTTCTCGTCGTGCAGCCGCTTTACGATACCCGCATATTTTTTGTTCCGCAGCTCCACCTCGACGCGGCAGCCGGGTTGGATCCGGGTACGCCACTCTTCCGGCACGGACCAGGTATAATTCCTGGGCAATGCCAGGGGTATGATGACTTCGGCGTACATGGGGGTGCAAATTTACGCAAAAACCGGCTGTCGATCATCCTCCGACCCAACTTGCCCCATACCGCCGCAAGCCCTCTTCCATCAGCCGGAAAACCCGCTCCTTCAGCTCCGGCAGCTCATCCATGGTCATCCCCTCTACCTCTACTGTAGGCAGATACACGATCCGCGACTGTCCCGGCGTAAGCGAGAACAGCGACGAATAATGCATGCGATCGTAGGTGTCCGGGAAAAGCATCGGCTGCATGGGCGTCTGCGTCTCGATGGCGATGCGGAAGGCGCCGTCGAAGAAATCCTTCAGCGGCCTGCCTGTCTCGTTGAATGTCCCTTCGGGAAAGATAAAGACGCTGAGATCGTCGGCCAATTTTGTCTTGAGATCGTTGACGCTGCGTGTCCGGTCCTTGAGACTGCTGCGATCCACCATGACGACGGCCCGGCTGTAGATATACCCGAACACCGGCACCCTCGCCATCTCCGCCTTGCCCAGTACGCGAAAGGAATTTCGCCGCACAGCCTGCAGGATCATCGGAATATCGAGATAGGAGATGTGATTGCTCACGAAAACATATCGCCGCCGGGGATCAGCGATCTCGTTGCCTATCACGCTGCTCCGGATACCCATCAGGGTCAGCCAGCAACTATCCCAGTAGCGGCATACGCGGTAGATGCGGTTCCCGCCTTTTTTGGCCCCTTGCAGCGAAAAAACCGCCACCAAAGGCAATACGCAAAACATCCCGAGAATAAAAAGCAGGAGGGCATAGATGCAATACAGCAATCTCAAGGGGTTGAGCAGGAAGGTCGGCATTTACCCGTTAAAGATAGGGCTCTGGCCGATACAAACCTTTCCCCCCTTGAATTATGCCCGGTTCGTGGTATCTTTGCCGGCTGATGACAGGAAAAACAGTAGCCTTCCACACACTGGGCTGCAAGCTCAACTTCTCGGAGACCTCCGGCCTCTCCCGTCTGCTCATGGACGAGGGTTTCGGTAAAAAGGACTTCGACGAAGTCGCGGATATCTACGTCATCAACACCTGCAGCGTCACCGAAAACGCCGACAGGGAATGCCGTTACCTGGTCCGCAAGGTCAGGCGAAGGGCCCCCGAAAGCATGGTCGTCATCACCGGCTGTTATGCGCAACTGAAACCCACCGAGATCGCCGAAATTCCCGGCGTCGACCTCGTACTTGGCGCGGCTGAGAAATTCAACATTGCGCAGCATCTTAAAGAGTGGTCCAAAGGCGACGCCGCAAAGATCTGCAGCTGCGATATCGGCGAGGTCACCGGTTTCAACGCTTCCTATTCGCTGGGCGACCGCACCCGCACCTTTCTGAAGGTACAGGATGGTTGCGATTATAACTGTTCGTTCTGCACCATCCCGATGGCCCGCGGCCGCAGCCGTAGCGATACCGTAGAGCGTACCGTCCGCACCGTGGAAGAGTTGGCCGCCCGCGGCGACGTACGTGAGATCGTGCTCACCGGCGTCAACCTGGGTGATTTCGGGAAGACACAGGACGCCATCAAAAACGAAGATTTTTTCAGTTTGATGCAGGCCCTCGATATCGTCGAAGGCATCGACCGCTATCGCATCTCGTCGATCGAGCCCAATTTGCTGACGCCCGAAATGATTCGCTGGGTAGCGGGAAGCCGGCATTTTATGCCGCATTTCCATATCCCGCTGCAGAGTGGCAGTAATCACCTCCTCGGCCTCATGCGCCGCCGATATAGACGAGAGCTTTATGCGGAAAGAGTCCGGCTGATCAGGGAAGTCATGCCCCATGCCGCCATCGGCGTCGACGTCATCGTCGGCTTTCCCGGCGAAACGGACGATCATTTCAATGAAACAGTCGAATTCCTGCAGGAACTGGAAGTCTCCTACCTGCACGTCTTTACCTATTCCGAACGCGATAACACCAAAGCCCTCGAGCTCGAACCCGTGGTCCCCATCCCCGCTCGCCAGGAAAGAAATAAGCTTCTTCGTAACCTTTCCTGGAAAAAGCAGCAGGAGTTTACCCGGAAACATGCCGGCCAAACCCGGAAAGTACTGCTGGAAGGTCATGTCAAGACGCCGATGATGGAAGGTTACACGGATAACTACATCAAGGTCACTACTCCTTACCGGGAAGAATGGGCCAACCGCATCATCGATTGGACGCTCTGAGCAGGCAACGTTTACCCATATAATACCGTATATTCTTACAGGCATCAGCAGACCGCTCAGCTCGTCGCCGCCTGCATCGATGCCGATCGCGGCACAAGGATTGCAACAGCCGAACATGAACAATAGCACGGAAGTTTTGTTAACTTAGTAATCGGTAGTTATGCGAAAATTCCAGGTGACCATACAATTTGAAATGAATGATGAATTTGCCGCGTTGGTCCCGCCTCACCGCACCTACATCAACCGGCTCATCGAACAAGGCGTCATCGATCATTACGTCGTGACCATGGAGACCCAGCGCGTCTGGATCACCTTCTCTGCAGAAGACAGAAAGGCCGTCGAAAAATATTTGTCCAAATCCCCGCTTTTCAAATATTGGAGCTATGAGATCGACGAGCTGTTCATGGTCGATGGTCTGCACTATCGTCTTCCTGTCGTACAGCTGAACTAATAAACCAAAAGAAGCTGGAGACTACGATCGCCGACGATATATGCGGCATGAAGTCCTTTGCCGCCGCTGACCATGATCCGCGGCACCCTACCCTCGCGGTAAAGCGCCAACGCCCGGAGAACCGGCCCTTCCAACACCGGGGAAAGGCGCCCGTCCGCTTCTACGCGGTTTCCCAGCACGATGGCGATATCGGCATGACCCCGATAAGTATGCAGTCCATCGACCGTGATATAGACCATGTGCAATAGGAACCACGCCGCCACGGCACCGGTCACGATCCGCCACCGTCTGCGTTTTTTGGAGCTCATTTATTTCTTTGCTTTTTCCGCCCACGCCGGCTTATGCTTAAGGACTTTTTTATAGATCGGACATCCTTCCACGTGCGCCCCCGGCAGATATCCCGTGCTCATCAGAAATTCTCCTACGATCTCTCCTCCGGTGAACCGAAAGGTTTTCTTAAACAGTTTCACCCATTCCTCCTTGCTCAGCGGATGGTGTTTGTCCAGCCATAGTTTAAACGACCCGTGCTCCTTTTGGATCTCCCTGATCTTTTTGGCGTTTTCGATGGCGGCGTCGACCTTGAGCCGGTTGCGAATGATCCCCACATCGTTCAGCAGTCGTTCCCGTTGCTTGTCCCCGTACCGCGCCACCTTGTCGATCTTGAAATCGTCGTACGCCTTGAAGAAATTATCCTTTTTGTTCAGTATAGTTGTCCAGGACAACCCGGCCTGGTTGATCTCGAGGACAAGGCGTGCAAAAAGATGATCGTCGTCTTCGATCGGGAACCCATATTCCTTATCGTGATAGTGTACATGTACATTGTCCTTGTCCATGACTGCGACGACCTTGCAATAGCCGGAAAGATTTTCCATACGTGATGTATAATGCTGGGTAAATATACTATAGATTTGCCTTCATGACCAGATCATTCACGCTCTTAGCTACCCTCCTGCTGACAGCCGCCGCCGGGATCCAGGCTCAGCCGAATGCCGGCTTACCGGAACAGCTCAATACCCCTGTCTATGACCCCGCCGCGCTTTTCGCCCCCGGTTTCTACGGCGATCTACATCTGGCTACCCGCTCGCCCGATGGCGCTCCATCTTCCGCCTATTGGCAGAACCGTGCGGACTATACGCTCACGGCCCGGCTCGATACGGTGCAGAACCGGCTCCAAGGCACGGCCATCATT
>DASZOW010000450.1:0-12399 GCA_035550615.1 Puia sp. | reverse complement strand
CGAGGGTATGCTGTTAGCCGTAATGGGCGGCGCCGGTGGAATTTTATTGGCGATTATTATTTGCTGGCTGCAGGTCAGGTACAAATTAGTACCTATACAGGGAGGTTCTTTTCTGATCGATTATTACCCGGTGAAGCTGGTGGGCGCCGATTTTGTGCTGGTGCTTTCCACCATCGCGATCGTGGCATTGCTGGCTTCCTGGTTACCGGCCCGTAAGGCGGCCCGCGAACCCATAGAATTGAGGTCCTAAAAAAACCCCGGTAGCATTACCGGGGTTCTGGATCTTTTAATAATCTCCGAGGGTTTCTGGCAGCTGCGCAAGCGCTTTTTTCAGCTGCTCGTCATTGGGAGCCACCCCATGCCAATGGTGGTCATTCTCCATGAAGTCCACGCCCTTACCCATGATAGTGTGCATCATGATGGCGATCGGCTGACCCTGACCGGTAAGACTTTTCGCCTTGTCCAATGTCGCAATGACTTCGTCTACATCATTGCCGTTCATTTCCAGGGTGCGCCAGCCAAAGGCATCGAATTTCGCATGGATATTGGCGAGATCCATCACCGCTTTCGTGGTGCCGTCGATCTGCTGACCATTCCAGTCCACCGTAGAGATCAGGTTGTCTACCTTTTTGGCGGCGGCAAACATGATCGCTTCCCAGTTCTGCCCCTCATCCAGCTCTCCATCTCCATGGAGGGAGAATACAATATTTTTATCGTTATTGAGTTTTTTACTTAGAGCAGCACCTATAGCTACACTCATACCCTGACCAAGGGAACCGCTGGCGACCCGGACGCCCGGGAGATGCTCGTGGGTAGTCGGATGACCTTGCAGCCGGGAATTGATCTTGCGAAAGGTCGCCAGTTCTTTGATGTCGAAGTAGCCGGAACGGGCTAATGCGGAATAAAAAACCGGAGAAATATGACCGTTAGATAAAAAGAAGAGGTCCTCGTTGGTTCCATCCATGTGGAAATTAGGGTCGTGTTTTAGGACTTTGAAGTACAGAGCCGTGAAGTATTCGGTGCAGCCCAGCGAACCGCCCGGGTGACCGCTTTGCGAACCATGAACCATTCTTACAATATCTCGCCTGATCTGCGAAGCGATTGCTTTTAAATCTGCCATATAGTTGAATTATTGATTCCTTTTGACAAATCTAACGGTTTTTGCCTTTCGCTACCGCTATCGACCCTTCAATTTGTTTCGTTATCGGGACGATTTTCGGTTTGGTCCCATTAAACTTTTGTATTATCTTTCGGTCAGAATCTCCATTCCACAAGCGGAACTTACTGACCTACCGTGCAAAATGTTTCCTGAACTGAATCTCGACCTGGTGGCGGCTTTATAAAAGAATTCCTATTTTTGTTCATGAATCAAAATCGTGCTGATGTTTGATGTTCTACTTTCGATAGCTATTTCATTTACCGTTACTTTCCTTGCTATTCCAGCGGTGATAAATGTGGCAGAAATGAAGAAGCTATTCGATATGCCGGATGCCCGAAAAGTACACTTTAGTCCTATTACTCCCCTGGGCGGGATCGGCATTTTCGCTGGTTTCATCTTCGGCAGCCTGCTCACCCTTCATCTTGACCAATCTGCTGATCTTCAGTATTTTATAGCATCTTCGTTCGTGATCTTTTTCCTCGGGCTCAAAGACGATATCCTCGTCATCTCACCGGTGAAGAAGTTTATCGGCCAGGTACTCGCAGCATTTATCATCATTTATTATGGTAATGTCCAGATCCGCAGCATGCATGGGTTCTTTGGCATCTATGAGCTGCCGGAAATGTTCAGTCTGCTATTGACTTATTTTGCGATTATCGTCGTGATCAATTCCTTTAATCTCATTGATGGCGTGGACGGACTCGCCGGTAGCCTGGGACTTCTTTCCTCTACGATCTTCGGCATCTACTTCCTGTACATAGGAATGGCTCCCTATGCCGTTCTTGCCTTTTCCCTTGCCGGTAGTCTGCTGGCCTTTCTTATCTTTAATTTTCAGCCTGCCAAGATCTTCATGGGAGACACCGGTTCCCTGCTTGTCGGGACCATCAATTCTATCCTCGTCATTAAATTCATCAACGTTGCCAATACAGGCGATGTATCATTTCCTATCCCCGCTTCTCCCGCGGTCGGGTTCACCATCCTGATGATCCCCCTGCTGGACACATTGAGGGTTTTTGGCATCCGCATCCTCCACCGGCGTTCACCCTTTAGCCCGGATAGAAATCATATTCATCATCTGCTGCTGGACCGTGGTTTCTCGCACCGCGCGATTACCTTGACCCTGGTAGCCGTTAATTTCCTGATGATCACCCTGATATTCATATGCCGGTCGCTGAATTGTACCTACCTGCTCGTAGGCATATTCCTCATCTTTTTCGCCATGATCGCAGCCATCTATTATCTGCTGCCCGGGCCGCGTTTGTTTGTCGCCAAGACGGCCAAGGAAGAGAATGCCCAGCTTACGAAAGCCTCTCAGCTCGTTTCCCTGAAGAAGGATTCCATCCTGGAACAGAACAACTAATGCGCGCCCCGATATAGACGCACCTTAAGAAGAGTTTGTGTAATTTTCCCTTTTGACGTAGGTTTGCAAAGTCGTCAACACCAATTATTTATGTCAGAAGATCTGGAACTGATCCTGGAGGATGCCCGGGATAGTATGAAAAAAGCCCTCAACCATCTTGAAAGTGAACTAATTAAGATTCGGGCCGGAAAAGCCAATCCCCAGATGCTGGAAGGGCTTACCGTAGATTATTATGGCAGCCCCACGGTCCTGAATCAGGTAGGCAACATCTCCGTTATGGATGCCCGCACTCTGACCATTCAGCCCTGGGAAAAAAATATGCTTCAGCCCATCGAACGGGCTATTATCAACGCCAATTTAGGCGTTACCCCCCAGAATGACGGCAATATCATCCGCTTGTTCATGCCACCCCTCACCGAAGAACGGAGAAAAGAGTTCGTAAAGAGAGCCGGTGGCGAAGGCGAACAATCCCGGGTCGCCATCCGCAATATCCGCCGCGAGGCCATCGAGCAGATCAAGAAACTCCAAAAAGATGGGCTGAGCGAAGATGAGGCCAAAGATGCCGAAAAAGAGATGCAGGAAATTACCGACAAACATATTGCCCTCGTAGAAAAACACTTGCAAGCTAAAGAAAAAGAGATCATGTCCGTATAACTGTGAAACTTCTCAATCCTTTCCCGCCTTTCCGCTAGCCTTCCTGACCCGGGGCCCGGCAAGGTTCTTGCCATAAATACTCCTGTCTGCTTTATTATTTTGATGAATCAATGGCAAAGCTAAAACTAAAGGAGATAGACACCCGTGCGCCAAAAGACCTAGATAAACAGGAGACTAAGGAAAAGCTGGCGAAGATCCTGTGGGAGCTGGATGAACTGCAGAATCTGCTGTACGCAGAATCCAAACACGCCGTGCTTGTCATCATCCAGGGCATGGACGCCAGTGGGAAAGATGGTACAGTGAGGAACGTTTTTGGGAAACTGAATCCACAAGGCGTACTCGTCAAATCATTCAAAACGCCCACCGCCGAAGAGCTGGCCCACGATTTCCTCTGGCGTATCCACGCGCACACCCCGCCAAAGGGATTTATACAGATATTCAATCGCAGCCACTATGAAGACGTTCTGATCACCCGGGTACACCGATGGATCGACGCTAAGACAGCGCACCGCCGGATGACTTCCATCAATGATTTTGAACGGCTGCTTGCCATTCACAACGATACCCATATCCTGAAATTCTATCTGCATGTTTCGCCGGAAGAACAGAAAGCGCGCCTGGAAGAACGCATAAAAAACCCAGCCAAACAGTGGAAATACAATGAAGACGATTTTAAAGAGGCCGAGCTTTGGGATGATTATATGGAGATATATGAAGATTGCTTCGAACGTTGCAGCGAGATACCATGGACCATCGTCCCGGCAGATCAGAACTGGTACAAGGAATACCTGATCGCCAGGACAATACGGGATACCTTGCAAGGGTTGAAAATGCAATTTCCCGGTTTAAAAAAGTAATGCGTTTCCAAACTATGCTTATTTATAATTAAAATTAACCAACATGGCATTCTTTAAGGAATTTAAAGACTTCATCATGCGCGGCAACGTACTCGATCTTGCCGTAGCTGTGGTCATCGGGGCTGCTTTCAGCGCTATCGTCTCCTCCCTGGTGGATCATGTGATCACTCCGCTTATCCTGACTCCGGCGCTCAGGGCGGCACACCTGGATAATATCGACAAGCTGGCCTGGGGAACGGTAAAGTATGGGAACTTCCTCTCGGCAGTCATTAAATTTTTGATTTTTGCCTTTATCCTTTTCCTGATCGTCAAAGGTTTCCATACCCTGGAAAAAAAGAAAGAAGCCGCGCCGGCCCCTCCGCCCGAGCCTACGACTACCGAAAAGCTGCTGATGGAGATCCGCGACGAACTGAAGAAAAGGCCATGAAAGTCAAGCTTTTTTACAATACCAAAATGATGAGTTATGAAGAATTACGGCACAAGAACATTGCTTACTCTGATCACATTGTCCCTAACGCTGAGTTTATACGCCCAGAACGGCGTCCAGGGATTGCAAAGCGCGGTAAACGGCGCTACCATCACCAAAGATCCGCATGATACGACCAAGATGACCTGGAAGACAGGAGGCCTGCTAAGCCTCACCTTTAACCAGGCCGCGTTGAGCAACTGGTCAGCCGGCGGCGACAAGTCCGCTATCTCGCTCAACGCACTGGGCAATTTATACGCCTTTTACCGCGATGGCCGGCGTTCCTGGGATAATTTCCTGAACGTGCAATACGGTATCGCCAACACCACCAGCCTTGGCAGCCGCAAGACCAATGACCTTTTGGATCTGACGTCCAAATACGGGTATGACGTCGGTAAGAAATGGTATCTCACCGGTCTTTTTGATTTTCGCTCCCAGTTTGCCCCGGGCTATAACTATCCTACCGCAGACAGCAAAGTGCTCACCTCGGACTTTTTAGCTCCGGCGTACCTGCTGCTTTCGTTAGGTATGGATTACAAGCCCAATACCAATTTCTCTCTCTTTTTATCGCCTGCCACGATGCGGGAGGTGATCGTCAACAATGATTCCCTTGCTGCCGTGGCGGCCTTTGGGGTCGACTCGGGAAAAAAATCCCGTTTCGAGTTCGGCGCCTATGCTTCGATCAACTACCAAAGCAACCTCAGCAAAACGGCCAACTATACCGGCCGACTGGACCTGTTCTCCGATTATACCCGCAACCCGCAGAATATCGCTATCTATATGACCAACGTCCTTAACGTCAAGGTCACGACGCTGATCAGTATGATGCTATCCGTAAACCTGATCTATGACGACAATGTAAAATCGGTAAGAAAGGATGGTACCCCCGGCGGACCAGCCCTGCAGCTCCAGGAGACGATGGGTATCGGCTTCGCCTATAAGTTCGCAAAAAAGGCCCGTAAACCGGTGCCGCCACCACCTGCCCCGGTAGCCGCCCCGGCGCAACAATAGCGGAAGAGGGCCCGGGCGCAATGCTGGACAATTTGGGGAAAACCCGGGCCCCCTTGTCTTAAAATAGCGGTATTTTCGTTGTGCTATGACGACCTATCAGATCAAACTCCCACAATTCGAAGGCCCCTTCGACCTCCTGCTGTTCTTTATCGAACGGGACGAATTGGATATTTATAATATACCTATTCATCGGATCATCGCAGATTTTCTTGCTTACATTCACAGCGAGGAAAGCCTGAACATCGAGCTGTCGAGCGAGTTCATCCTGTTTGTGTCTACCCTGATGCGCATTAAGGCGAAGATGCTGCTTCCCCGTAAAGAGCTGGATGCCCAGGGCAATGAAATCGATCCTCGCCAGGAACTGATCGACAAGCTGCTCGAGTACAAGAGATATAAAGAAGCCGCCGCAACACTTGCCGAGATGGAGGCTATCCGCCATCTGATGGTCCGCCGCGGTAACCTGCAAAAAGAGCTTTCCAATATCGGCGAAGAAGCCGGAGAAGGCACCGAGATCCAGGCGATCACCCTATTCAAGCTGATGAAGACCTTCGAACGGGTGATGCAACGCATCCAACAACGGCAGAATAGGCCCGTCCATACTGTCGTCCGGTACAATTACACCATGGAAGGTAGCCGAAAGCATATCCTGACAGTCGTACGCCAGGAACATACCTTGTCCTTTGAGCGGCTTTTCGACGTCTGCCAGGACCGGCTGCATGCCATCTTTCTTTTTCTTTCCATGCTCGAGCTTGTTCAGCTCAATTACATGAATATCCTGATCGGCGAAGGCCGGAACAACTTTATCGTGGAATATAATGCAGACAGACCCGAGAACCCGCAGGAAGAGGCGGGACTCACTGAAGATGCTCCGGAGCATGATGACGGGCGGCCTCCGGGAGGCGACAATGGCGGTCTATTCCCCGGTTTTCTCGACGCTTCCGCAAATTGATCTAATCGATCTTATCTATGATAACCACATACTACCCTTCCTCCGAACGAGGCCATGTTAACTTTGGCTGGCTGGACAGCCACCACTCTTTTAGTTTCGGTAACTGGCATAACAGGGAGAAAGTCCATTTTGGCGCACTTCGGGTCCTCAACGACGACACCATCCGCGAAGGCAAAGGTTTCGATACCCATCCGCATGAGAACATGGAGATCATCACCATCCCTTTAAAGGGCGCCCTGGCGCACAAAGACAGTACCGGCGCCGAAGGCATCATCTACAGCGGTGACGTACAGATCATGAGTGCCGGCAGCGGGATACGTCACTCCGAATACAATGCCTCACACTACGATCCGGTGACGCTTTTGCAGATCTGGATCTTCCCCAAACAAACAGGCACAAAACCCCGCCATGATCAGCGAAGCTTCGATCCGGCGGACCGCAACAACCACTGGCAGATCGTCGTAAGCCCCCGCCCCGAAGACCTCGCGCTAAAGATCAATCAGGACGCCCGGCTCGCATTGACAAAGATGGCGAACACAACGACTTTGCCATACCATACTGTATTTCCCGGTAACGGCATCTATCTTTTCCTGCTGTCCGGACAGGCGGAAATAGATGGTCGTCTCTTGCATTCACGCGATGGCCTGGGCGTCACCGGAACCGACGAGGTCTCCATCCATGCCATCACCGACACCGAGCTGCTGGCGATCGAAGTACCGATGTTCGCTTAGATCCTACCCTGTCAGAACCGATAACCGGCATACACCTGCACCACATTATTCTTCAGATTGATACTGCTGGCACTCGGCATAAAACTCTGTTTATACAGATTCGACAGGCTGATGTTGTACCGTGCGCCGATCAGCAGACCGGCAACAGGATGTACCTCCACGCCGCCGCCAAAACCATAATCAAACCGGTTGTAATAGCTCAAAGCGGAATTGAGCTCCGCATTGCCCGTCGCCATCTGTTTCGAGCTGTCGATCCTGGCGCTTAGCAGATATGCGGTTTGTCCGCCGATATCGATCTCGACATACCTGGTGATGTGGATCGCCATCAATTGCGCCAGCGCGATATAATCCAGGTTCACCGAACCATTGGCCGTATCGGATGCATAGTTGTAACCATGCCGCGAATAGCTGAGCTCCGTCCGGCTGCCCAGGACACCCCGGGTGGAAGGAGCCAGAAATATACCCGCATTAAAACCTGCCCGGTTGCTGGCATTTACCGCCGATGCATTGGTGACATTCGCAAAATTGAAACCGGCTCGTATCCCGAATCCGATAGAGCGTTTCTGTGGCTTGGGACCGGTACTGGCGGGGGTGATCTGTGCGAAAAGAAAAACAGGGGCCATGAGCATCAAAAATCCGACGATTCGTTTCATCTTTTTTTGATCAATGTATAAAAACCGGAAAGCGACGTCAATAGAACGAAAGTTATCACCCGGCATGCAGGGCCGGATCGGCTTCTAATTGTGGTGGAAATGGACGGTCTCGCCCATCATTTCCCTTACTGCCGCAGTGATTGCGGGCGTATCATAACCGCATTCGTGCTGAAGTTCTTTGGGCGTACCGTGTTCTACTATACGGTCGGGTATTCCAAGGATACGAACGCCGGCCTTATAGCCGTGTGCGGCCTGGAATTCCAAAATAGCCGAGCCGAATCCTCCGGCTACGGTACCATCTTCAACCGTCAGGATGCGATCGTAGGTCTTGAAGATCTCGTGGAGCATCTCCTCGTCAAGCGGTTTTACAAAACGCATATCGTAATGGGCAGGGTCGAGACCCGTAGTCCGGAGTTCCCGGATGGCAGCGGTCACGAAGTTTCCCGGATGTCCAAGACTGAGAATGGCGATGCCTTCCCCGCCCTTGAGCTTTCTGCCCTTGCCGATCGGGATCTCCTGGAAGGGCGTTCTCCATTCCGGCATCACGCCTTCACCCCGCGGATACCGGATCACAAAGGGATGCTCATTCTTATCCAGCTGTGCCGTATAAAGAAGGTTGCGCAGTTCGCTTTCATTCATCGGCGAGCTGACGATCATATTCGGGATACACCGCATATACGGAATATCATAAGCGCCGTGGTGAGTAGGCCCGTCTTCTCCCACAAGACCCGCCCTGTCCAGGCAAAAGACCACCGGCAAATGCTGAATGGCCACGTCATGTATCACCTGGTCGTATGCGCGCTGCATAAAGGAAGAATAAATATTGCAGAATACCCGCATCCCTTGTGTGGCCATCCCCGCCGAGAGCGTCACCGCATGCTGCTCGCAGATGCCCACATCGAAAGCACGGTCAGGCATCTTATCCATCATGAATTTCAACGAAGAACCGCTGGGCATGGCCGGCGTGACCCCGAAGATCTTTGGATTCTGTTCCGCCAGTTCGATGATGGTATGTCCAAAGACATCCTGGTATTTAGGTGGTTGAGGAGTAGGATAATGCTTTTTATAGATCTCGCCGGTGATCTTATCGAAAAGACCAGGGGCATGCCATTTGGTCTGATCCTTTTCGGCCAGCGCATAACCCTTTCCCTTGACCGTCATGATGTGCAGCAGCTTGGGCCCGGGCATTTCCCGCAGATCCCGAAGCGTGTCGACAAGCTTGGTGATATTATGCCCGTCGATCGGACCGAAATAACGGAGATTGAGCGCTTCAAAAAGATTGCTGCTGCGGCTTACGAAACCCTTGATGCTATGTTCGATCTTGCTTGCCATCTCACGGCTGAACTGGCTGCCCGGCAATTTGCCAAGCGCCTT
This sequence comes from Puia sp., assembly GCA_035550615.1. Lineage (GTDB taxonomy): Bacteria > Bacteroidota > Bacteroidia > Chitinophagales > Chitinophagaceae > Puia. Next base: position 3,185 of record DASZOW010000450.1, on the reverse strand, counting down.
CCAGATGTCGTCTTTCAGCCGGTTATAGGTCTTCGACGTCGTGATATCGGTTAGATATTCTTTGAGCGCTCCCACGTTGGGATCGATGCTCATACAATTGTCGTTCAGAACGATCAGCAGATCGGTGTCCGCCACACCCGCATGGTTCATGCCTTCGAACGCCAGACCCGCCGTCATGGCCCCGTCGCCGATGATCGCCACAGCTTTACGCTCTGTCTCCCCCTTGTATTTCGACGCCATCGCCATACCCAGCGCGGCGCTGATCGATGTCGAGGAATGGCCTACCCCGAAAGTATCATAAGGACTTTCACTCCGTTTCGGAAAACCGCTCAAACCATTGTATTTACGATTCGACGCAAAAGTATCCCGCCGGCCGGTGAGGATCTTATGCCCGTATGCCTGATGGCCGACATCCCATACCAGCTGATCGTCAGGAGTGTTGAATACATAATGCAGGGCTACGGTCAATTCGACGACCCCCAGACTGGCGGCGAAATGCCCCCCATGGACGCTCACCGTATCGATGATATACTGACGCAGCTCATCGCAAAGCTGATGTAACTCTTCCTTGCTCAGTTTTTTAAGATCGGCAGGGGAGTCGACCTTTTGCAGAAGAGGTCCAGGGGTGATTTCCATTTCTTTTGCTTTTATTGTTTTCCGGGAACGATCGGCCCGCCGTTCCGCACTTGTAAAAATACGGCTTATTCCCGTAGATTTAGCTTATTTTAATGGCCGGCCGGGCACCCGTATGTCCCGTAGAACCGATGGCCTGCGTAAAATAGCCATTAGTACAAAATAGGGGTAAGGAGGCTGGGGAAAACCCTAGTTTCGCGCGGAGGGGAGCTAATTTCTAAGATTATGACCCAAAACGGAAGTAAATATTATTGGTGGTGCCAGATCGGTGGTTGGGGATCCCTGGCTTTGGTCCTGGTCTTGAATTCATCCATCTCGGAACAGAACATTACGGACAAGCAGATCGAGATCATGGTGATCACGGTTCTCACGGGAATCCTCGTGACCCACGTCTTCAGAGAGGTCATCAAACGGTCGGGATGGGCCTTCCTGACCGTCGAAAAGGCCTTGCCTAAATTTCTCGTCGGCATGCTGATCACCTGTTTCGTCAGCGCGCTGATCCGTATCGAACTTGCTGATGCCCTTGGACTTGCATCCCGTAAGTCTCCCGAATTCATGGCCCGGCTGCTCACCGTCGCAGCGGATACGGGATTGATGATCATCCCCTGGACCCTGATCTATTATTTCTATCACTATGTCCTCATCAGCGGCAGACAGCAGGTGGACACGCTGAAGCTCGAGGCCCTGGTCAAAGAGCTCGAGCTCAAGACGATCAAGGCGCATATCAACCCGCATTTCATTTTCAACGCTCTCAACAGCATCCGGGCCCTGATCGATGAGAACCCGCCCCGGGCACGCACGGCGATTACTGAACTGAGCAATATCCTGCGCAGCTCCATGCAGGCGGAGAAGCTGGAAACGGTAACCTTTGAAAAAGAGCTGAATATTGTCAAGGATTATCTCGCCCTCGAATATATCCGGTTTGAAGACCGGCTGCAGGTAGAATATGAGATCGACGAGGACACCCTCGATCAGCCTATTCCGCCCATGATGCTGCAGACCCTGGTCGAGAACGCCATTAAACATGGCATCAGCCGCCAGGTAGGCGGCGGCAAGGTCAGGATCGTCTCCGATTTCAAAGAGGATTATCATGAGCTGGTGATCCTGAATACCGGCGTCCTCAACGGCAACCGCGACTCGGACGGTTTCGGCCTCGCAAGCACCAAGAACAGGCTCCAGCTTCTTTTTGGACAAAAGGCGAATTTCGATATCCGGGAAGTCAATGATAATACCGTACAAGCCAGGGTATTGATCCCCGTACAGACCACGAAATAAAATACGCACAAAAGCCATGATCAAAGCCATCATTATCGACGATGAACGTCTTGCCAGGAACGAGCTGAAGAAACTGCTGATGGATTTTCCCGAGATAGAGGTCATCGCCGAAGCGGCAAATGCCGCCGAGGGCGTGGAAAAGATCGACAGCCTTAATCCCGATCTCATATTCCTGGACATACAAATGCCGGGGAAGACCGGCTTCGACATGCTATCGGAACTGGAACGCACCCCTAACGTAATCTTCACGACGGCATATGATGAGTACGCGCTGAAAGCCTTCGAGGTCAATGCCCTCGATTATCTGCTTAAACCCGTAGAACCAAAGCGGCTCGCAGACGCTCTTCAGAAATTGCAGCTCGAAGAAGACAAGGAGCCGATCTCCGATCACACGATCTCGGTAAACCGCAGCATCCTCAACGAGCACGACCAGGTCTTTGTCAAAGATGGAGAACGCTGCTGGTTCGTAAAGCTCTCCGACATCCGCCTGTTCGAAAGCGTAGGGAACTACGCCAAAGTATATTTTGGACCCAATAAGCCGTTGATACTGAAATCGCTGAATGCGCTGGAAGAACGCCTCGACGAAAAGGTCTTTTTCCGGGCCAATCGTAAACATATCGTCAATCTCCGGCTCATTGAAAAGATCGAACCATATTTCAATGGCGGCCTCCTCCTGGAAATGAAGGGCGGTGAAAAGATCGAGGTCAGCCGCCGACAGACCGTAAAGTTCAAAGAAATGATGAGCCTCTAAAATCAGAACGAGCCAGATCATGAAAATCCCTGCCATTACCTTTATCCTCTTATCGGCATCGCCGGTGTTTGCCCAAAGCGTTGATCAGATCATCAATCCCACCGCTGTCCAAAAAACAGAACGCATACTCTCGGCCGACAATATGCGCGGCCGCGCCAGCTTCACCCCGGATATCGAACGTGCCGCGGATTATATTGAATCCCGTTTCAAGGCCGCCGGACTCAAGACATGGAATGGCAGCAAAAGCTATCGCCAGCCGTTCTCGCTGATCCGCGCGACGCTCCTCTCTGCCGAAGGCTCCGTCGACGGAAACGCTTTGTCCAAAGATCACATCGTCGCGTTTACCTCGTCGCCCGATCTGTCGGTCAATGACAACAGCGGCTATGCAAAATATGAGATTAAAGCCGGCAGCGACATGCGGATCGAAGCCAGGAGATATATGCGGGAAAAAAAGAATACCGTCGTTTTCGTCGACACCTCCTTTTCCAGCACCTTTCCCCTGCTGAGCCGTTACACCCGTCAACAG
>DASZOW010000449.1:0-2479 GCA_035550615.1 Puia sp. | reverse complement strand
ACAATTTCGAACGCCGCAAACAGGCGGAAAAAGGCTTGCGCGAATCCAAAGACCTCATGGGTCTGCTGATCAACGTCGTAAAAGATTTTGCCATCTTTATGCTCGATGCCGAGGGAAACGTATTGAGCTGGAACCAGGGCGCCGAACAGATTAAAGGATATAAGAAGGATGAGATCATCGGCAAACACATCTCCATCTTCTATACCGATGAAGAGAATGCACGTGGTGAGCCGACTTATAATCTCCGAAAAGCGGAGTCGGAAGGAAGATATGAATGCGTCGGCCTGCGCAAACGCAAGGATGGGTCCGAATTCTATGCGGATATCGTCTTTACCGCCATCCGGGACGGAAACGGTAAGCTCACGGGATTCATCAAGATCACCAAGGACATCACCGTGCAGATGAAGGTCCGGGAAGACCTGGGCAGGGCCCTGACCCGCGAGAGGGAGTTGAACGAGATGAAATCGCGGTTCGTAACACTGGCCAGCCACGAGTTCAAGACGCCGCTAAGCGTGATCCTGAGCTCGACTAACCTGATCGAAAAATACAACGGTCCGGAAACCGCCGGCAACCGCCTCCGGCATATCCAACGGATAAAATCGAATGTCGACAACTTGAAACAGCTCCTTAATGATTTTCTGTCCCTGGAGAAATTAGAAGAAGGTATTGTCCGCAATGATCCCGCCCGAACCGATCTGGTAAGGATGGCCGAAGAAGCCATGCAGGACATGGAAGAAATCCGCAAGGAGGGGCAGCGCGTAGAGCTGGAAGTAAGCGGGACGGCACGCGAGATCACCGTAGACCCCCATCTGCTGCGAAACGTCCTAAACAACCTGTTAAGCAATGCGATCAAATATTCGCCAGCCGGCAGCCTCATCCGGTGCCGCGTGGAATACGCTAGAGATATAGTAAGATTTGCGGTGAGCGACCAGGGCATCGGTATCCCTGAAGAAGAACAGGCGCATCTCTTTGAGCGGTTCTTCCGCGCACGGAATACCGCCGGCATATCGGGCACAGGGCTTGGATTGAGCATCGTAAAACGCTATCTGGACCTTATGGGCGGCGGCATCCTGGTGGAGAGCAAACCAGGCGCGGGTACCACTTTTACGATTATATTACCCGCCACACCCGTACACCGTGACGAAGTTCATTCTACCCGATGACGCAGGTTCTTCCTCCGCGGCCGTCCTCCTCCTAGCTTTGTATGGCGAACCGATTTTATCACACTCAACAAACAAGGAGGAGTTTATGGCAACCAAAGATCTCATCCGGAGAAAGGAGTTCCTTCCGTCCGTTTTCAACGATTTTTTCCGCCCCTGGGAATCGTTTTTCGATACCGATAATGGCGGATCGTTATTCAACAATCTACGCCCTGTCAGCATGCCCGCAGTGAATATCGCCGAGACCAAAGACCAGTATGAGGTCAGCCTTGCGGCGCCGGGGATGAAGAAAGACGATTTCAATATCGACGTAGATGGCAGTACCCTGACTATCAGCGCCGAAACCAAAGAAGAAAAAGAGGAAAAAGAAGAGCGGTATACCCGCAAAGAATATAATTACTCATCGTTCTCGCGGAGCTTTACCCTACCCGACTGGGTCAACAAGGAAAAGATCAATGCGAGCTATGAGAATGGTTTGCTGAAAGTCGTGCTTCCGAAGACCGAAGCAGCCAAACAGACGCCTTCAAAACACATTACGGTGAAGTAGGGGAGCCTGGTTTAAGTTGGCCCTGCCGCTTTCTGGCGGCGGGGCTTTTTTTATAACCCCGCCGTTTGATTTACCTCCCTGCCATATAATTTAACAATGTGTAATAAATACAGGCACGCTATTGGACCGGATACAGCCGGACTCGTAGTCGGGCTCGAAAAAGCTGGCGAGCAATCCATGACCATACGGCCCCATGACGACAAAATCATTACTTTTTGCCAGCAGGTAATGGAACAAAGCCTCGGCGGCGTCCGGGCCCTGCCCGATCCATTCCACATCGGCATACTGCGATCTCAGCCATTCCGTGAGCCGCGATTGTTCCTGCGGTGCCGGAGTCCCGGCATGAAGGCCGATTACCTTGACGCGTTGGGAATGGAGTTGTGGGAACAGATAGGAAAACTGCCTGATAGCATAGATCGAAGACTTGCTGCCATCACAGCAGAAGACAATGTTGTCGATCTGTTCGAAACCTTCGGGCGCAAGCACCACCGGGCAGGCGGCATCGTGCAGGATACTCCGCACGAATTCGCTGGGGATCGCCTCCTCCGCGTTTGAAAAAGTATCCGGGCTCATAACCAGCAGATCGGCATAAGAGCTTTCTTTAGCCAGCTCCTCGGCCGGATCGCCTTGATCCAAATGGACATGTAACGAAATGCCGAAACCCGCCGCATGTTCCTGGAGGGTCTCTATATTCTCCTCTCGCTGTGCAGCCTGTTCACACTCCAGATCGGACTCCGCTACGGCCGCTTCCTCCATCGCCGGTTCATTGAGA
>DASZOW010000448.1:0-2003 GCA_035550615.1 Puia sp. | reverse complement strand
AAATTTCACGGCATGTATCTGCAGGACGATCGCGACCGGCGCGAAGAACGCGCCGCAAAAAAGCTGGAACGGCTTTTCGCCTTTATGATCCGGCTGCGCATCCCCGGCGGTTTTCTGACGCCGGAGCAATATATCGCTCTTCACCATGTTGCCGGGGAACATTCCACCGGTACGATCAAGATCACCACGCGGCAAACCATCCAGCTGCATGGTATCCTGAAAAGCCACGCCAAACCGACCATCAAGGCGTTTAGTGCGGCGAAGCTCGATTCCATTTCCGCCTGCGGCGATGTGAACCGTAACGTTACCTGCGCCGCTCATCCGGCCCAGAGTCCCATCCATGCACAGATCCATGGCTATGCCGCACGCATCAGCCAGATGCTGCTGCCGAAGACAAAGGCGTATTACGAGATCTGGCTCGACCAGGAAAAGCTTACCGATAAAAGTGCGGAAGAGGATCCCCTCTACCAGGACCGCTATCTGCCGCGTAAGTTCAAGATCGGCATCGCCATCCCGCCGAACAATGAGGTCGATGTCCTGACCAATGATCTCGGGCTGATCGCCATCATCGAGAACGACACGCTGCTGGGATTCAATGTCGCCATCGGCGGCGGTCTGGGTGCTACCCATGGCAACCCCGACACCTATCCCCGGCTGGCGAGCGTCATCGGCTATGTGCCTGCCGACGACCGGCTTTTCAAGGCCATCTATACGATCGTCACGATCCAGCGCGATTATGGGAACCGCAGCGATAGGAAGCTGGCGAGGCTGAAATATACCCTTGACAAATATGGCGCCGACTGGTTCCGGCAGGAGATTGCGCAACGCGCGGGTTTTGCGTTGGAGCCCGAGCGTCCATTCGTCTTCAATGAACGCGTAGACTATTTCGGCTGGCAACAGAACCACGAGGGCCTCTGGTACTATACCCTTTTCATCGAGAACGGCCGCGTCTGCGACAGCGAGAAGCTGGCGCTCAAAACCGCGCTGCTCGAGATCGCCCAGACCGGGAAGGCCAATTTCCGGTTTACGACCAACCAGGGGCTGATCCTCGCCGATATCAAGAAAAAAGACAAGGCGCTGATCGGCGGTCTGCTCGAAAAATACAACCTGCTGGCGCATACCGAAAATGCCACCGCCATCCGGAAGAACTCCATCGCCTGCGTGGCCCTGCCGACCTGCGGTCTCGCGCTTGCCGAATCACAACGCTATCTCCCCACCCTGCTCACCCATATCGAAAGGCTCCTGGCCGCCCATGAGCTGGATAAAGAAGCCATCATCGTTCGGATGACGGGCTGCCCCAATGGCTGCGGCCGGCCTTATGCTGCGGAGATCGGTTTTATCGGTACCGGACCGGGCCGTTACAATCTGCATCTCGCCGGCGACCATGAAGGCACGCGGCTCAACCGTCTCTATAAGGAGAATCTCGACGAGGCCGCGATCCTCAAAGAGCTCGATGTGCTGTTCTGGCTGTATAAAAAAGAGCGGATCACCGGGGAACGTTTCGGCGATTTCGCACTGCGTCAAAAATGGTATAAAGCATAAAAAATATTTTAGACCGTCTATTGTTTATGACGGTCTTTTCTTTCCCTATTTACTCTACAAATTTAGTAGACTAATGAAAATCATCAACATCTCATTGCTGCTGGGCGTTTTAGTATCGACAACCAAGGCAAAAGCACAAACAGCCGACGATATTCTGAAAATTATGGTTAGAAAAGGAACCATCTCCGGGAAGGAAGCCGATTCGCTTCGAAGCGAATGGGCCGCAAAGCAGCGGCGGGAACAGGCCGCGGCGGATTCTTTCCCCCTTCGACTCGGGCGCAGCCTGAGCCTTAGCGGTTATTCGCAGGCTGCATATATCAATTATGCGCATCCGGTAGCGGGTAAATACTACGACGGATTCAGCATGAAACGCGCAAGGCTTGACTTTCAGGGGCATTTTTCATCGCAGTTCGATTACCGGCTGCTCGTCGACTTCGCGGGGCAGAGCGGCGCCAACGGTA
>DASZOW010000447.1:0-3112 GCA_035550615.1 Puia sp. | reverse complement strand
CAGAGCTTCGACCGCGACCCTTTACCCCGCGCATAATAATCGGTCATGGCCTGACCCAGAATATCCTTCATAATGTGTTTAGTCCCCCGCAGGCGCGGCCTCGCGAACCCCACACCGCCGCTGCAGGTCGATCACAGGCACATTGATCTGGCGGCCGATAGGCTTGCCATTACGATACGTGACCACCTTCAGCCAGGACGCGTATTTGGGGATGCTGAGCGGGCCAGTGTATTTCGGATAGAAATTGTCCGGGTTGGAATTATCAAAGCTATAATAGATATCCAGCCCACTGACTTCCGTGCCCAGCTCCACCGTTATAGAGTCATTGGCCGCATAATCCTTTTTCGGCGTAATGATGGCGTCGAACATCGAGCGGGAATATTTCACCTGGTCGATATCCATCCGCGGGAACTGGTCCTCTACCCTCCCGGCAAAATTATCCCAGTCCTTTTTCTCCTTGGGCGACCAGAGACATTCGGCGACGGCCAGGCTGCGCGGCCATAACATATACTGCATGTGCCGGACATTGTAGACCTGCTCGGTCCAGAGATTCGCCTGGCCGCCAAGGATGTATTTCGGGTCTACGCTGTCGGGAACCGGCTCATAGGAATAGGTCGTCTTCAGGCGGAGCGTAGCATACACCGGCGGCTCTATGGCCGCATCGCCCTGCATATAGTCGACATAGAAAAAAGTAGTCGGCGACATCACTACGGAATGCCCCATCTTGGCCGCGGCAATACCGCCTTTTACACCCCGCCAGCTCATAACTGCGGCATTTGGCGCGAGCCCTCCTTCCAGGATCTCGTCCCAGCCGATGACCTTCTTGCCCTTGGACTCGACGATCTTCTCGACACGTTTTTCGAAGTAAGATTGCACCTCTTCCATATTCTTGAGGTGTTGTTTTTTCATCAGCTCTTTGACCGCATCGCTTTTTTCCCAGAAGTTCTTGGCGCACTCGTCGCCGCCTACATGGATATACTCAAAGGGGAACAAAGCCGCAATCGCCGTGAATACCGTATCGAGAAAAGGATAGATCTTCTCGTTGGCGGGACAAAGCGTATTATCGTAAATGGCATCGAAACCTCCGCCTTTATGCCAGTTCATGATCTTGTTACCCGACCTCACCTGGTATTTGTCGGCTCCCGGCGTACAGGACAGCTCGGGATAAGAAACGATGGCCGCCAGGCTATGACCGGGTACATCGACCTCCGGCAGGATATTTACAAAGCGGTCTTTGGCATACTGCACGATCTCGCGGATATCGTCGGCGGTATAAAACCCACCATAGTCGCGTGGCTCGTCGGGGCTGGGATCGGGGAAGGTGCCGAAGGTGCCCACTCTTTTGACGGACCAGGCGCCGACTTTGGTCAGGTTTGGCAAACCCTTGATCTCGACCCGCCAGCCTTCGTCATCGGTCAGGTGCAGATGCAGGAGATTGAACTTGTATTTGACCATCTCGTCGATAAAATCTTTGACCTCCTGTTTGGTAAAGAAATGTCTCGAAACATCGAGCATCAATCCGCGCCAGCCGAACCGCGGATAGTCCGTGATGGTGACACAGGCGGCTTGCCATGAACCGCGGTTGACGGCCGCCCTGCTCTCGATCTCTTTTGGCAGAAGCTGCATCAGGGTCTGGACGCCGTAAAAGATCCCGGCGGGCTGGTTGGCCCGGATCAGGATAGAGGAAGCGTCTATAGACAGATAATATCCTTCGTTACCGAGCGTCGGCTCCGGTGATTTGTTCACGACAAGCCTGATCGTGGCGTCGGCGCCGGACTGTGTGGTCACCCGGACGGTATAACCCGTGGGCCGGCTCAGATGAGATGTCAGATCGGCGAGGACCGGCCCGAGCGATCTTTGGTCCTCGGCTTCGATGACGATGGTATTGGGCAGCGTAAAATGTCCCGGGTTCACGGCGAGACTCACGGGCGCCGGGATCAGATCGAGAGGATTGGATATATCGGCGTTTTGCGCAAATACCGTAAACCGGACCGACATGGCGAGCAGAAGGAAGAGGAATGTTCTCATGGTGTTGGTAGCAGTTTTTTATTTAGTTAAAGTGGCGTTTCCTGCAAAATTGTAATGTCTGATCGTCATCTATTCTACGGACGTTTTCGAAAAATTGGCCATCGGTCTCAAGGCTATCTTCAAGACGACCTTGCGAACCAGCTCCGGCTGCCGGCGGAATACCTCTGGCTGATGGATGTCCGTGGGGAAAAAGATAATGAATTGTCCGGCATACAAGGTAATATAGTCGATCTCTTCTGGCGGGATCGAATAAAAGGCGACATCCTTCTCGGGCCGGTAAGGCGTCGAAGCCTCCTGACCGGTCAGCGGGACATACCCGAAACGTTCGGACCCGGTGATCATGATCTGGATATCGGCATATTCGCGGTGGCTTTCCGGATCACATTCCGACGCCGGCTTCGTGGTATATTCGTTGACGATGGCCAGGACATTCTCTCCATCTATCGGGTATTTTCCCGGCTCCATGGTGCTGAAATCAGTGGATAAGGCATAATTGATGGCTTTCTCGAAATTTGGGCTGATGGTCTTGTACCAGTGCAACTGGGCTAATGTGGATGTGATCATGTAACTTGTTTACAAACCAATATAGCCCCTTTTGCCCGAAAAAAAATAATTCTTACTTTTTGTGTAACGATTCCGGCGGTCGGAAGTTTCCATTATGGAATTGCTTAAAACGTTCTAAAAAAGCCTGCTTGAATTCATTGACGGACAATGCGATTATGTTAAAGGTACGATCCGGGGACCTGGATAAGATGGCGCTATTGTTTCAGCGGCATCATCGCCCCCTGTTTGGCTTCCTTTTCCATATGACCCGTCACCGGGAGGCAAGCGAGGACCTGTTGCAGAATGTCTTTTACCGGATGCTGCGGTCCCGGCATACGTTTACCGGAGAAGGGGATTTCAAGACCTGGATGTACAGCATAGCAAGGAACGTAGTAAAGGATCACCTGAAAAAAACCCGTCGCGACCCGGATTCCTATGACACCGCGGGTCTGGCGGAAAAAATCGGCGCCGGTACAAGAACCGATGAACAGTTGGAGCGAAAGCTGGAGATAAAGACCCTGCAAAAAGCGCTTACGGGCCT
>DASZOW010000446.1:0-3129 GCA_035550615.1 Puia sp. | reverse complement strand
CGCTGAAGAAATAGAATCCAGATAGGCTTTGTATTGTTTATTGGTGAGGGCCATCCAGTACATCATGTAGCGGGCGTCGTGTATCTGGTAGAACGGCTGGAGGGTGACATCGATGGGGTTGATGAGCCTGACCGTGGGGATCGTAAAATGAAGGGGCGAGTCTTTTTCGGGGACCAGCGCCGTCGTCAGTTTGGACAGGTCGTCGGAGATAATGATAGGCGCTTTGTCGAGGGGGATCTTTTCACCACTGGGGATATGGCCCCAGCGGCTGTCGTCGGCGATCAGGCCTTTGAGGTCCTGGGTACCCGTTTTTGCGCCGAGGAGGATGGGGCCGTGCATGATGGCGATATAAGAAGGCACATTGGGAAGGTGTTCGATGGTGTTATGCATGGGCAGGAGCACATCTACGATGTCCCCTTCTTTCCAGCGGCGGGCGATCGTTATGTATCCGGAGGGACCGGCTGTGGAGGGGACGGCTTTTCCGTTGACGGTGATCTTCAGCGCGCCATTTGTTACCCAGCCCGGATACCGGATGAGCAGTTTGAAAGGTGCGGTCCCGGCGGTGATGGTGAGCCTTGTTCTTTCCTCATAGGGAAAGCGAGTGTCTTGCCGGAGGGTGATGTCCTTTTCCTTCCAGTGAAGGATGGATGCGATAAAGAGGTCCAGGTAGAGAGAGTCGTGTGTATGGGTGTAGATGAACTCGTTGTATTTGCCATGGTTTTCCATGCCGGTTCCGACGCAGCACCACATCGCTTCGTTAGGGGCGGAATAGACGCGATAGCTTTGCGGGCGAACCGGCGTAAAATACACGTAGCCGCCGTTATCGGGATTTTGTGTCGAGAGGATATGGTTATAGATGGTCCGTTCATAGTAATCGGCATAGCGGGCCGAGGGGTGCAAGCGGAAGAGGTCTTCGGTCAGCTTGAGCATGTTGTTGGAGTTACAGGATTCGGGGCCTTCGACGTCGGTGATGAAGTCGGTGCAGGCGGCGGCGCTTGGGAAGAATTCGCGGCGGCTGTTGCCGCCGAAGGCAAGCGTCCTGTTGGTGGTTACCGTTTGCCAGAAGAAGCTGCCGGCTTTTTCGTAGGTGGTATCGCCGCTGAGCTCGCCGATCCGGGCGAAGCCGATCGCTTTGGGGACCTGGGTGTTGGCGTGTTTATTGTCGAGATTGTCGATGCCCCGGCTCATGGGGACGAGGAGCATGCGGTGTGAGAATCTCCGGGCGGCGGTAAGATATTTTTTGTTGCCGGTTAGTGCGTAGGCGTCCGCGAGCACTTCATTGATGCCGCCTTGTTCGGTATCGAGCATGGACTGCATTTGGGCGTCGGTGAGGTTGGAGGTAATGAAGATGGCCCAGTCGCAAAATTTCAGAAAGATCGTTTTCGCCTCCTGGTTGCCGGCATATATCCAGGCGTCCCTGAGGCCGGCGTACATCTTATGTACGTTATACCAGGGTACCCATCCCTGGTGAAAGGCTTTGAGGTCGCCGTTTTTTACCGATAGCCAGACTGCGGCGCTGTTGGGGACGCCGCCGACATAGCCTGTGGCCCATTCCGGATGGCTTTTCGTGTTGGCGTCCTGGCAGGTTTTCAATTCCGAGATCATATACAGCAGCCGCTTTTTGCATGTCGGGTCGCCGGTGGCGGCGTTGATGGCCATGGCTGTGAGGTAGTGGCCGCCGATGTGGCCGTCGAGGCCTTCCCAGTTTTTGTAGCTGGAGTCTTTAGGGGTGAGGCCGGCTGCTTTGCGGTAGGGGGCGAGGAGGCGGTCGACGTTATATTTCAGCAGGGTTTGGATGTTGAGGTCGCGGGCGTGTTTGAAGGGCCCGTCGAGGAGGACGACGTCGCCGAGGGGGAATTCGTTGGGGTAGAGGGACTGTTGGGCGGTTGCGGGGATGGTATGCAGGGTGCAGGCTATAATCGACAGGGCGGCAATTGTGCTTTTTATTGTCATAATGACACGTATTGCCGACAAGATACGAAAATTTCGGGTTATTGAGATGTGGGCGGAGGCTGAGCCGGAGGTCTTTGTAGGGGGCGGGCAGGATGCAGCAGGGTGCAGCGGGAGGGCGGCCCGACCGGGGAGATGGCGGAAAATGTTTAGGGTTTTGTAGCGGATGTTGTGTCAGGGGGCTCGGCGCGGGGAACTCCGGTTAGCGCGGTTAGGCCAGGGAGGCCGCCGAGCTGCATGGTTTCCACGGCGGTGCTGGGAACGATGACGATCTTGGCGTTCTGCTTCAATCCTTCATAGAGCATGTTCATGGCACGTAAGTGCAGAGCTACGGGATCGTCGCGATAGGTCTTGGCGGCTTCTTCGAATTTCTCAGCTACCTGTCTTTCCGAATCCCCGAGTATCACCCTTGCCTGGCGCTCTCTTTCCGCTTGCGCCTGCATGGACATGGCGTCCTGGAGACCTGGCGGGATCAGCACATCCTTAACTTCCACCGAATTGACCGTGATGCCCCAGGGCTCGGTACGTTCATCGATGATCTTACGGAGCAGATCGCTGATCTTGTCTCTTCCTTCCAGCATTTCGGCAAGAAGCGTCTTACCGATAACGTCGCGAAGAGCGGTCTGCGATGCCCAGCTGATGGCCGATTGATAATCGGCTACTTCCAGTGCCGCCTTTTGAGAATCGATGACTTTCCAGAAGAGGACGGCATCTACATCGACCGGAACGGTGTCCCGCGTGAGGGTCTTCTCGGCTTTGAAGGTGGTCGTGATCACCCGGGTATCGATCCAATAGGCGATCGTGTTGATGATGGGAACGATATAAAACAGGCCGGGGCCTTGCAGGGAGCGGAATTTTCCTAGTCGCAGAACGACCGCTTTTTCCCAGGGTGCGGCGATCTTTATGGACGAGGAGACGGCTATCGCCACCAGGATGATGGCTACAAAGAGGATCCCCATCCCGACGCTGTTGTTGGAGATGCCGGTGAGACCGTAGAGACAACCCAGGCCGACGGCTGTGATCACCAGGAAAATAAAGGTTGGAAAGGCGTTTTTCATTGCAGTACATTTTCGTTACTGCCGCACAGGATGTGCCTTCCCAATAATGGCCCGGAATGGGAATTGCTTTCCGTGGAATAATATTAACAACACGAGGTCGGCGCTCCCGGGTAACCAAGAG
>DASZOW010000445.1:0-3978 GCA_035550615.1 Puia sp. | reverse complement strand
TGGCGGAGGGCTGAGGCGGCGAAGACGTCGAACCGGCGGCGATCTGGATATTCTGCTCATTGATCGCGTTTTGGACATCGTTCACCGTCAGGCCCAACTGCGCCAGCTTGTCCGTTTTTAACCAGACCCGCATGGCGAAGTTATCCGCACGGCTGATCACATCGCCTACGCCCGGCACCCGCAGCAGGATGTCGCGAAGGTAGATATTGGCGTAGTTATCCATAAAGGGAACGCTGTGCGTTCCTTTTGGCGAAAAAATGGCCACCAGCATCAGGATCGAGGGGTTACGTTTAAGCGTCGTCACGCCCAGTCTCTGCACTTGCGTCGGTAAGGTGGGCAGCGCGATCCCGACCCTGTTCTGGATGTCCAGCGCGACGATATCCGGATCGGCCCCGATGTTGAGCGTGGCGGTGATCTGCGAGCTGCCGTTGTTGGCGCTGTTGCTCTGCATATACGCGATACCCGGTACACCGTTGACCTGGGTCTCGATGGCGGTCGTCGTGGTCTGCTCTACCGTCTGTGCGTCGGCCCCCACAAAATTACTCGTGATCTGCACCGTCGGCGGGGTGATATTCGGGTACTGGCTGACCGGCATGTTCAGGATCGCCAGCGTCCCCACCAGCAGGATCACCAGGGAGATCACGATCGCCGTCACCGGTCTTCTGAGAAATATATTCGAGCTCTTCATCCTTAGTTTTTTTATTGATTTCCTATCCTAATTTCCTGCGGGTCCCTGTGGCGCCGGGCTAATGGCGGAACTGTCCCTCAGCTTCTGTACGCCTTCCACGACGACCTTGTCGCCAGCCTTGAGTCCGCTACGTACGACGACCATCCCGCCGATCCGTGTTCCCAGCGTCACCTTGTGCTGGTAAGCATGGCCGTTATCGGCAACATAGACATAGTATTCACCCAGCTGCTCTACCGCCGCCTTGAACGGCATCAGCAAGGTGCTGTCCCCCGCCTGGTGCTTCACCCGGATGTTCGTCGTCATACCCGCCTTGAGCTCATTCTTCGGATTGGCAAAGGTGATCCTCGCCTTGAGCGTACCCGTCGTGGGATCGATGGCACGGTCGAGCAAATAAAGCTCTCCGGGATAAGGATAGATCGATCCGTCCGGCAATACGGCGGTAAAAATGGAATCCTTATGCGCCTTCTTTGCGTCGAAGTACTTCTCGAATTGCGGGATCTCGGATTGGTCGATGGCGATATCCACCGCCATGGGGTCATCGGTAGAAACCGTGTTCAATAGGGATTGCGGATATACGGCCGTGCCAACCTTGACCTGGGAAATGCCGATGGTCCCGTTGAACGGGGCATAGATCGTAGAATATTTCAGGTTGGTCTCGACGCTGGCTACACTGGCCTCGGCGGCCTGCAGCTGTTGTTTGCTGGCTTCGAGATCCGCCAGCTGATGATCGAGGGTCTGCTTGGCAATGGCATCCTGTTTGGACAGCTCGAGATAGCGATCGGCATCCTGTTGGCTCCGGGCCAGATTGGCTTTCGCCACGGCGACATTCGCCTTGGCCTGTTCGACTGCCGCTTTATATTGCTGCTGGTCAATTTCGTATAGCTTCATTCCCTTTTTTACTTCCTGACCGTCCTTGAAAAAGATGCCCACGATATTACCCGCGACCTGCGGTTTGATGTCTACCTGGTTCAATGGTGTGGCCGTGGCGGGATAGCTGTCATAATAAGTGGCATCGCCGGGCTCCACGGTATAGACGACCACAGAAGCGGGTGGCGGAGCCTGCGGCCCGGTGGCGTTCCCACCGCAGGATGTCAGGCTAATCGCAGCAGCTACCGACATAAGACCTATCCATTGTAAGCTATTTCTCATATAAAAAGGAAATTTATCTATGTTAATATTTTATTGTACCTAAAGCTCTTTCTACATCCAGCTTACTGCTCAGCACCTGGAAAAGCGCATTGCTGTAATTCTCCTGCGCCGACCGCAGATCCGTTTCGGACGTGATCAGATCGAGATAGGCCTTGACGCCGGAACGGTATTGCAGCTCTATGGTGTTGAAGACGTCCTTTGCCAGGCCGAGATTCTCCCGCTCTACATAATAGTTGTTCAGAAACCCCTTGTAACTCGCCAGGGCCTGGGCATACTGCGTGGCGATCGTCGTTTGCAGATTGATGACGTCCCAATCGATCCGGCTCAGCTGCAGTTCCGCGATGCGGATGTTCTGTGTCCGTTTGGTTCCCTGGAAGATCGGAAACGCGACCTGCAGCCCCGCATACGAAGCGGGCAAATTATTGTCATACAGACCGCTGAAACGTGGGTTCAGATAGTTCAGCGAATACCCGGCACTCGCCGTCACGGAGGGTATATAGGCCCACTTTTCATATTTCACGTCGGCTTGTTGAAGCCGCTTCTGGGTCATCAACTGTTGGTACTCGATCCGTTTGGAGTAGTCGACCACCGCCGTCGTGTCGAGATAAACTTCCGATTCCATCTGGGCGCTATCATAAGACAGATGCAGCGAATCCGGCGATGTGTAACCCATGAGCTGTTTCAGCAACGCATATTTCGCCTTCAGCGCCTCTTCGTCATTCTTCCGCTCCGCCCTCGAGTTGTTCAACGAGATCGTTGCGCGTTTGTAATCTGTCTTGTCCACGAGACCGCCGCGATATTGATTGGTGGCATCCTTGAGGTTCCGCTCGAGCCGGACGATATCATCGTCGAGCACGGCGATCTGTTTTTGCGTAAGCAGTACATCGTAGAACGCCTTGCTCACATTGACCGTCACGTCGATCTTGTTGCCGACCGTCGTCTGCCGGATATTCGTCATCACGTCCTTCTTCGTCTGTGTCGCCAGGAGGACATCCCGGTTAAAAAGATTCTGCGTCAGCCCAAAGTCCACGCTCGAGTTATTATACGTGCCGGTGGGCTGATATTGCCCGTTAAATAATATCTTGCCCAGCTGGAAATTATTCTGATAACTCGCATTCAGCCCGATCTGCGGATACCAGTCGCTCAACCTGCTTTTTATCTGTCTGTCGGTGATCTGTTCATCCAGCAGCGACTGCTGAACCAATGGATAATGTTTGAGGGCATATTGCACACAAGCGTCCAGGGTGGCGTTGGAAAGCGTATCGGGTGTCTTTTGAGCGCCCGCAGCCAGAAAGATCATGCTAAATCCACTGCTGATGAATATTCTTTGAAATACTTTCTTCATAATATGGATATCTACTTTGAAGGGACGGCAAAAATCGTTAGAAAGACTGGTTTATCTACAGCCGCTGATGGAATTGTTCGCAAAGTTAAACAAACGTTTGAATTAAACAAACGTTTAATCAATCGCTTTCATCGTAAATACATAATAACTTATATAACAATAATTTACAAAACAGCGTTAATAAAAAAGAAGGACCTTAGCTATCTTTATCCGATAAATTTCGATTGATATGTCTATCCATACTATCCTGGGTGCTGGCGGCGCCATAGCCGAATCGCTGACCCGCGAACTGATTGCCCGGGATCTTCCCGTTCGCCTGGTATCCCGTCATCCTAGGCCGAAGGCAGGCGTCGGCTCGATGGCCGCCGATGTCACCGATCCGCAGCAGACCCTGCAGGCCATCACCGGATCGGCCGTAGTCTATTTGTGCGTCGGGCTTAAATATGATTATCGTGTCTGGCGGCAGCAGTGGCCGAAGATCATCGACAATACCATCGATGCCTGTAAGCGGACGCAGGCGAAGCTGATCTTTTTCGACAATGTCTATATGTACGGGAGAACGGAAGGGGCTATGACGGAAGATACGCCTTATGACCCCGACAGCCGCAAAGGAGATCTGCGGGCGCGTCTCGCCACCCAGGTCATGAGCGAGGTTCGCCGCGGACATCTCACTGCATCCATCGCACGCGCGGCCGATTTTTATGGACCGGGCGCCGGCAAGACCAGTGTTCCCGATATCCTCATTTTTCAACGGCTGCTCAAGGGGCAGAAGGCCCAATGGCTGGTCGATGCTACC
>DASZOW010000444.1:0-6305 GCA_035550615.1 Puia sp. | reverse complement strand
GGTTGTTGATGACGTCGACCATGGCGCTGGACAGGGCGGTCTCATAGGGCGGGTAGTCAAAAAGCGGATAGGTGGTGACGCGGACCTCGTGATAGAAGATATTAGCGTTGAATTCGTTGAGCCGTACCGGTTGCTGATAGGTGATAAAGTGCACCTGGTGACCTTTGTCGGCCAGGGCCTTTCCAAGTTCTGTGGCCAGCACGCCACTGCCGCCGAAGGTGGGGTAACAGACGATGCCTATACGCATAATTGGAGTTTTGCGGGTGCTAAGCTTAGCCCCTACGAAGGAAGGCTATTTTTTTGACATAAGCCCTGCTTCGCATTATCTTTAGTCCAAAATAACAGGGATGGGCCCTAAATTGTTCAGATACAGTTTACTATTATTTTTATTGGGGGGTTTTGAGCGCGTCGTGGGGCAGACGCGCGGAGACCTGGTAGCTGGTGGTCGTGGCCTCGGACAGCCGGCGGAGAATTTTGCGGTTGGCAATCGGAGCATGGGGTGGGATACGGAGAATTTTGCGGTTTTCAATCGGAGCATGGGGCATGCGGCTGAGGACTCGATGCTGATCCGGCGGCTTGCGGACGTGATCCTCACGGATGGGAAGGCTTACGGCGATCTGAAGGTGCTGACCAAGGAGATCGGGCCGCGGCTTTCGGGGAGCATCGGTTATTACAAGGCGGAGAAATGGGGACAGGACGCGCTGAGGAATGCGCAGGCGGATAAGGTGTATCTTCAGGAATGTATGGTGCCGCATTGGGTGCGGGGCGGCAAGGACCGGGCATCGACTCTCTCTTGGGGATTTACGGAATGGGTGCCGAGAAGGCGGATTCATTTCGACGTGCTGGCGCTTGGGAATTCGGTGGGCACGGGTAAGAAAGGGATCGAGGCGCCGGTGATCCTGATCCATGACTTCGACGAGCTGGAACGGCGCAAAAATGAGATCAAGGGGAAGATCGTTTTCTACAATTATAAATTCAATTCGCTCTTTGTTGAAACGTTCCGGGCGTACGGAGACGCGGTCCGGTATCGCGTACAGGGTCCGAGCAGGGCGGCGAAATATGGCGCCGTGGGCGTCATCGTGCGGACGATGGGCGAAGGGGTGGACAACAACCCGCACACGGGTTCGCTTGCCTATAACGACAGCTTCCCGAAGATCCCGGCCGTGGCCATCGGGTTGCAAGACGCAGACATGTTTGCACAGGCATTCGAGGGTGGACGCCAGTTACCGGTGTATCTGCGGACCATGGGTAAGATGTTGCCGGATACGATAGCGCATAATGTGATCGGTGAGCTACGCGGCAGCGAGTTCCCGGACCAGTATATCACCGTCGGCGGCCACCTGGATTCGTGGGACCCGGCCGAGGGCGCGCAGGATGACGGGGCGGGTTGTGTGCAGAGCATCGAGGTATTGCGGGCACTGAAGGCGATCGGCTGTAAACCGCGGCATACGATCCGGGTGGTGTTGTTCGCCAACGAGGAGAATGGCGCGCGCGGCGGACGCAAGTATGCGGAGGCGGCGAAGGCGGCGGGTGAGAAGCATATCCTCGGGTTCGAGAGCGATGCGGGTGGATTTACGCCGCGTGGGTTTAGCCTGTCGTTGAACGATACGCAGCTGGCGGCGGCCCGGCCGTGGATAAAACTGTTACAACCGTATGGGGTATACGAGATCGAGAAGGGTGGCGGGGGAACGGATGTAGATTCGCTGGGCCCGCAGGTGGGGGCGGTGGTCGGCGAGCTAAGGCCGGATTCGCAGCGGTATTTCGATCTGCATCATAGCCGTGCGGATGTGTTGGAGTATGTGAATAAGCGGGAGCTGGAATTGGGGGCGATAAACATGGCGGCGCTGATCTACCTGGTAGACAAATATGGATTCGGAGAATAAAAAAATTTACTTATGAAAAAGATCCTTGGGATTATGATTGCCGTGGTGGTGGTAGGGCTGGCGCTCTTTGTCTATTTTCGTTATTACAAGGTATTCGGAGATGGCATAAAGGCCGGGACCCTCAATTATGTGGTGCACAAGGGTTTTATTTTCAAGACGTATGAAGGCGAGGTAATTCTTACGGGGTTGCAGGCAAAGGGTGGGAACTCGATGCAGTCGAACGAGTTTCTTTTTTCGGTGGACAATAAGGCGGTGGCGGAGAAGCTGGAGCTGGCAAGCGGGCACCAGGTGCAGCTGCATTACCGGGAATATGTGGCGACGCTGCCGTGGAGGGGGTATAGTAAGTTTGTCGTGGATAGTATCGTTTCTATCCAGGAGAAATAGGGGGTTGGGCTTTCAGCCAGCCAATGTATTGTTTTGTTTGCGACGCGAGGTAATAGGGAAGGCTAAGCAGACGAAATGTTTTTCCTGAAGGTGTTGTAACGTTGGACAAATTAAATGCTTCGGAGCTGAAGCGAATTGCCATATCGTGCGGAGCTTCTTCCATGAACAGATGGAGGGATTTCAATGTGCCCGTTTTACCTGATTTGACTTCTATCGGGATCAGCTGTCCCTCGAAGGGGAAGACATAATCGACCTCTGCCAGGGATGTTTTTTTTTCTCTGACCCAGAAATTTATTTTGCTCAAAGGATTGTATTGGGTGGAAAGTAGTTCTTGTCCCACCAGGTGCTCTATGATGGTTCCCTGATATACTTTGTTGAGATCATCGGTTCCAAGGATGTTTGTTTGGATACCCAGAAAATAATTCATCATCCCGGTGTCGAGTACTTGCAACCGGGGCGATTTTCGGAGATCGGGTAATAGGGGAAGCGTCGAACTGATCGTGGGATATATTAAGGACAACAGGAAAACATTTTCCAGTGTTCGTAGGGCGTCGGCGACTTCCCTCGAGCTATAGTCGGACCGGCCAAAACGCTGAAATTTGATCCTTTTTCCGGCTTCTATAAAACAGACGCGGATACAATGTCTGATAGTCCTGATATGGACGTCTGTTTTGCCGTATTTCTCGACATCGTCCTGGTATGCGGTTATCAGTCGCTCATAGATGACGGGCAATGCTGTCGCGTCTTTTTCCTCTGCGTACCTGGCAATTATCTCGGGCATTCCGCCAATGAGAGCATAATTATGAAAAAGACGCAGGAGTGTGATGTGAGCAAAATTGTTTACAGGAATATTCTTCAATTGGTCGAGCGCCTGGGTGTAATCGACGGCTTGCAGGAATTCTGAAAAGCTGGCTGGGCGCATGATCATATAGTCGACGCGACCTAAAGGTACCTTAGATTTTCTGTTGAGAATTGTTTCCAAAAGGGAGCCTGCGGCAATTACCTTCAGATTAGGATATTCTTCATAAAAGTATCGCAACATGTTTATGGCCTCCGGGACTTGCTGGATCTCATCAATGAATAGGAGGGTATTATTGAGGTTAGCCAGTTCTTTATTTCTGGAAAGAAATATTGCCTGGACCAATCTGTGGATGTCGCCGGAAGTTGTAAATAAATGCTTATCGTCTTCGGTTTCGAGGTTGAGTTTGATGTATTGGTCAAAGGTTTCGCCAAACTTATTAACAACGGTGGTCTTTCCAACCTGCCTCGCGCCGCGCAAGATAAGGGGTTTGCGCGTGGAGGATTGCGACCAGGCTATTAATTCATTTAGGATGTTTCTGTAAAACACTGGTATTCAAATGGTTATTTGGTGATTGTATAAAGTTAGGGTTGTTTTGTAGGGATTTTTGTACAAAGTTAGGGTTGTTTTGTGAAGATTTTTGTACAAAGTTAGGGTTGTTTTTGGTGGGGTTGTCACAGAGTTAGGGGTCTTCGGGGTTAAGCGAGCAGGCAGAAGATGGTGGGTTGTTTGTGGAGGGAGGGGAGGGATGAGGGGTCGGGTGCGGCCGTCCTCGGGTTGGGCGGGGCAAGCTTGCGCCATTCGGAGATGGGGAGGGTTCGGATGTATTCGGCGGGGCCGGTGAGGTTGGCGGCGATGCAGAGGCGGGTCGTGGGGCGGCAGGTGGCGAGGATGGCGGCGAGGAGTTGATCGTTACGATAGGGCGTTTCGATAAAGATCTGGGTGCAATGCAGGCGTTGGGATTCGGACTCGAGGTCTTTGAGGGCTTTGGCGCGGGCGGTGTTGTCGACGGGCAGATAGCCGTTGAAGCGGAACTGTTGGCCGTTGAGGCCGCTGGCCATGAGGGCGAGCAGGATGGAGCTTGGGCCGACGAGGGGTTTGACGGTGGCGCCGGCCTGGTGGGCGGCTTCGGTGAGGATCTGGCCGGGGTCGGCGACGCCGGGGCAGCCTGCTTCGCTGATGATCCCGATGGTCTTGCCTTCTTTGAGTGTTTGGCGGAAGGCGGCTTTTACTTCTTCTTCCGCCTTGCCGATAGGATACCACTGGTAATTGTCTATCACCATTTCTTTCCACAATAGTTTGAGGTAGCGGCGGGCGGAACGTTCGTTTTCGACGAAGAAGGCCTGGCATTGTTTGACGGCGTCGAGGATGTAGGCGGGGAGGGGGGCCAGGGATTGCTCGTCGAGGAAGCAGGGGATGAGAAAGACGGTGGAGGGCGGGCGCCCACCCTTGGAGGCGGGCTGACTGGTGGCTGGACCGGAGGATGGGTTGGCGGACGGGGCGTCTGCCGGGCTGTCGGACCGGCCGGCCGGTGCGTTGGCGGATGAGTGGCCGGAAGGATTGCGGGATGTATCGGATGTGTCGGCCATCTTAATCTTATTCTAGATTCTGGTGATAGAGGCTGATGGTGGCGGCGATGACGGCATATGCGGGTGCGAGGACCCAGCCGAGGATAGGGACGAAGTGCATACCGTAGAAGATGATGCCGTTGCCGATGGCAAGCCCCCGGTGTCCGCTGATGTAGGCCATGCTGGCGGTCTGGGAAAGCTTGTGCCGCTGGCAGCTATAGTCGAGCATCGAGAAGCCGTAGTAGTAGCATTCGACAAAGGTGGAGATCACGGGGGTGATCCAGCCGATGATGGGAACGAACGACAGGATCAGGATGCACACGGTATATACGGTCTGCCAGGCGCAGTTCCGCACGGCGACATTGATGCCGCGGCGCATGTCCTGCAGCATGAGGGCGCGATCGAATTGAAAGTCGTCGGTGCTGCCATTGATCAGCGCCTCGGTCTGCTGGCTCAGATAGGCGAACAGGGGTGAGCCGATGATGAGGAAGAGATATTTGAACAGGGAGAAGTAAAAGAAGAACAGGGTGAGATGCAACATCATGCCGCCCATGACGAAAAAGAAGCTGAGGGTCGGGCTGTGGGAACGTTGTAAGAAGCCGGAGATATGCAGCAGGCGGCTGAGGTGGCCGACGGCGGCGACGGCGGATACCCAGAAGAAATAGAAGCCGGCGCAAAAAAGGATGGTATAGAGTATTCCGGGGATCAGGATCCACTTCCACAGCTTATGTTTGGTGATGAAATGATGGGCCTTGACATAAGATTGGAAGGCTATGATGATTTCTTTGAGCAATTTGCTTTTGTTTTCTTTTAGTTACCTTGAACTCAAACGTACGTATTTATGGTGAACCGACAAAAGGGGAGGGCCGCGCGGCCGGCCGGCCGCGCGGCGAAAAAGGGCGCTGATAAGGGTGGGCAGGAGAAGGTGGTGTCGAAAGCGAAGCGAGATCAGGGCGGGCAGTTGAACGGAGCGTCGCAACGGAAGCTTCATCGGGATGCGGCTGCCGGCCAAACCACTCCTTCCACTCCTCCCACTCCAAGGTCTCCGCTGGTGCGGCTGGACAGTGCTTTTTATGATCGGGCGTCGGTGGTGGCGGTTGCGCGGGATCTGCTCGGCAAGGTGCTGGTCACGGAGTTCGGGGGGCAGCGGACATCGGGGCGCATCGTCGAAGTCGAGGCATATAACGGGGTCGTGGATCGGGCTTCGCATGCGTGGAGCGGCCGGCGGACGCGGCGTACCGAGGTGATGTACTTGCCGGGAGGCATCGCCTATGTGTACCTGATCTACGGCATTCACCATCTTTTCAATGTGGTCACGAACCGGCGCGATGTGCCGCACGCGGTGCTGGTGCGGGCTTTGGACCCGATGGAGGGGATACCGGTGATGCTGGAACGCATGAAAAAGCCGCAGCTTGACGGTACGCTCACGCGCGGGCCGGGGAATCTGAGCCGCGCCATGGGGTTGATGACGGTACACACGGGGACTTCGCTGCTGGGCGATGAGGTGTGGATCGGCGACGATGGGTTTCGGGTGCGGCGTGCGGATATCGGCGTGTCGCCGCGTATCGGGGTGGACTATGCGGGGGAGGATGCGGCGCTGTTGTACCGCTTTTATGTGAGGGGGAATAGGTATGTGAGCGGGGGGAAGGGTATGAGGTGAAGATCCTTTGG
>DASZOW010000443.1:0-2218 GCA_035550615.1 Puia sp. | reverse complement strand
CACGGAACCTCTCGACCGCCGACCACTCCCCACCCGACACACGATACTGCCAGTACCAGCGCCCCGCCGCCAGCCGCCGGTGAGGGATATACACCGTCCAGGGAATGCCCGTATCCCCCAGCACCGCCCCGCCCGCAAAACCACTGTCCTGCGACAGCCGCACATCATACCCGCCCCCCTGCTTCTTCACCGCCGGCCACGCCAGCACAGGACAGACAGTCGTTACCATGCCATCCATCCCCGGAGAAGGCCATTTCCGGAATTGAGGATGCACCACCTGCTGGGCCATCAGCCCGCAAGGCAAACACAGCCAGAGGAAAGCACAGGCCCATATCCTATTCAGATTGATCTTCATCGTCGTCATCGTCTTTGTTTTTCTTTTTCTTGCCCTGCGGCAGACTGGGATCCAATATCTCCGCATGCACCCTGGTTAAATAATTCATCAGCTTCGCATCCAGCTCCTTCAGCTTCTCCGGCCGCTCCGCCGCCAGATCATGCACCTCGCCCACATCCGTACTGAGATCATAGAGCTCCTCCTTGTTCGTCTTCCAGAACTTGATCAGCTTGTAATCCCCGTCGATAACGGCCGAATGAGGATATCCCCCGGCATATCGGTGGAAATACAACGCCTCCTCCGGACGCCTCACCCGGCCCTTGCCCGGATCACTGAACAAAGGACGGATGCTTGCCCCATCCAGGTACGCAGGCAGCGCATGGCTATTCCCCGCCAGATCGCCGATCGTAGGCAGGATATCATACCCCGTCACAGGCACATGACAATACACATGGCTCCCGACGCCCGGACCCTTGATGATCATCGGTATCCGTATCCCCCCTTCATACAAACCCCATTTACCCCCGCGCAACGGATAATTGCGCATGCGCTTGCTGAAGCTCGCAGGAGGGTCCAGCCGGTTGCTCACAGGAGGAAGGAACTCGACCGATCCGTTGTCGGACATAAAGATGATATAGGTATCATCCCCGATACCCAGCTTGTCTACCATATCCGTTATCTTCCCGATGCCTTCATCGAGATCCCCCAGCATCCCCGCCCATCCCGCATTGTCATGGATGGCCCCCGGCGTCTTCCGCTGGAATCGCTGGTAACGCTTGTCCGTCGTCTCGATGTCCACATGCGTGGCGTAAAAGGACACCTGCAGATAAAAAGGATTCCCCGCCTTCACCTGCCGCTGCATGAAATTCAACGCCCGCGACGTCAGCGTACGCGTCCGCTTCGGATCATTGTTGACATACGTCTCCGTGAACTTCGTCTTCTTGTTGGTCATCACATCCCCGTTGGAATTACCCGTATTGCCGTCGCTCTCGTCATACCCCAGCTCCTCCGGGAAAAACCCCGCCCGCAGATCCCATTTCCCATAGTGCGCCGTCCGGTAGGCAGGATCTATCGACTTCAGCAGCCGCGGTATCGTCAGCCACTCCTTCGCCTTCGGATCATACTGCTCCTCAAATCGTATGTTCCCCGTATGTATGTCCGTTTGCCCGAACTGAATGCTCCTTCGCGAAGGGGTACACAACGCATCCGGCGCATATCCGTTGGTGAAGCGCATCCCCCCATCGCCCAGCCTGTCGATATTCGGAGTTTCATAATAATCGCTTTTGGATTGCGGATACCTGTCGTCCATCATCTCCGATACGCAGGTCCAACCCTGGTCATCCGTAAGGATAAAAATAAAATTGGGATGCTTCGCCTTCGGCCGCACGCCCGAAAAGAACAGAAAGAATAAAAAGACCGCCCCCGCAAAAAATAGTATACGTTTCATATCGAATTATTAATATAGTATAGCATCAGGATCTCTTTAGCTCCCACACGCTGAAGTCCCGGTATCGGAAATCCGTCCAGCGCATTTGCCGGAATCCGATCTTGCCCCCGCCATACGCAGGGCCATACTGCTTCCCATCATCCGTCACATCGATGATCTTCCGGTCGTCCAGGTACATCACGATATGCGGACCGTCCTTTACCAGCCTCGCCCGATGCTCCTCCGTCGATCGGGTAGCCACGCCTTCCCCGCCCGTCTGCAATATGACGTTCATCGGGTCCTTGCGCAGATGGGAATCTCCCCTGTCCGGCTGCTTGGGATTATTGGAATAATAAGAGATATGATAACAGTCGATCTCGCCCTTATTGTAGTACTTGAACGTGCCGTCCCGCTTCGGCATCCCCGCATCGAAAATATCTCTGCCCCCGCTCCCCTTC
>DASZOW010000442.1:0-17544 GCA_035550615.1 Puia sp. | reverse complement strand
AAATTTCAGAATAGTGACGTTTAGTTTGCTCTTTGCCGGTTTGGGGTTGATGATCGCCAGTGTATATGCGGCTGGCGAGACGGTAAAGACGATCTTGTTGGGCGGTACGGCGTTGTGTTACCTCGCCGCCGGGATACAGATCGCGATCTATAAAAGTAAAAGAAATGGGAACTAGAAAGTTATTATTGGAGAAAGCGAACGTTGCGGGTATCCGTGGTTATGACGTTTATCGCCGTGAAGGCGGTTATGCGGCCGTGGAGAAGGCGTTGAAGAATATGACGCCCGACCAGGTGACGGACGAGGTGAAGAAGAGCGGCTTGCGCGGCCGTGGCGGTGCGGGTTTTCCGACGGGCATGAAATGGAGCTTCCTGGCGAAGCCGGAAGGGGTTCCGCGTTACCTGGTTTGCAATGCGGACGAGTCCGAGCCGGGGACCTTCAAGGACCGGTACCTGATGGAGTTCATCCCGCATCTGCTGATCGAGGGATTGATCGTGTCTTCCTATGCGCTTGGTTCCAAATCGACCTATATCTATATCCGGGGCGAATATGCATGGATCCCCGATATCCTCGAGCAGGCCATCGACGAGGCGAAGGCTAACGGCTGGCTGGGGAAGAATATCCTGGGAACGGGTTTCGACTGCGAGATCTATGTTCACCGGGGCGCGGGCGCCTATATCTGCGGTGAAGAGACAGCGCTCATCGAGTCGCTGGAAGGGAAACGGGGGAACCCGCGGATCAAGCCGCCGTTCCCGGCCGTCAGAGGAGTATGGGATTGTCCGACGGTGGTCAATAATGTCGAGACGCTTGCGGCGATCGTGCCGATCCTGAATATCGGCGGCGAGGAATATGCCAAGATCGGGGTAGGCAAGTCGACGGGCACCAAGCTGATCTCGGCCTGTGGCAATATCAACAAGCCGGGCGTCTACGAGATCGACATGACTATTTCTGTGGAGGAATTTATTTATTCGGACGAATATTGCGGCGGGATCGCGGGGGGCAAGCGGTTGAAGGCTTGTATCCCGGGAGGGTCGTCGGTGCCTATCCTGCCTGCGAATCTTCTTTTGAAGACGGCTAAGGGGGAGAAGCGGATCATGAACTATGAGAGTCTTTCCGACGGCGGTTTTGCGAAGGGGTCGATGATGGGTTCGGGGGGATTTATCGTGCTGGACGAAGATCAATGTGTCGTGAAGCATACGCTGACGCTGGCGCGGTTCTACCGGCATGAGAGCTGCGGGCAGTGTTCGCCTTGCCGGGAGGGGACGGGTTGGATGGAGAAGATCCTGAAGAATATCGAGAATGGGAAGGGGAAGAGGAGCGATATCGATCTGCTGTGGGATATACAGCGGAAGATAGAGGGGAATACGATCTGTCCGCTGGGGGATGCGGCGGCGTGGCCGGTGGCGGCGGCGATCCGGCATTTCCGGGATGAGTTCGAGTGGCATGTGGATAATCCGCAGGAGTGTTTGGTCAGGAATTATGGTTTGGCACATTACGCAGATCCGCTGGAGGTTCCGGCGACCGCGTAGAAAATTTATAGCTATGGCTGAAGAAAAGAAGATGTTCAAGGTTACGATCGATAATATCACGGTGGAAGTGGAGCCGGGGACGACCATTTTGCAGGCGGCCCGGAAGATCGGGGGGGATGTGGCGCCGCCGGCGATGTGTTATTATACCAAGCTGAAGGGCAGCGGCGGGAAATGCCGCACCTGCCTGGTGGAAGTCGCGGCGGGAAGTACTGCCGATCCGCGGCCGATGCCGAAGCTGGTAGCGAGCTGCCGGACGAACGTGATGGACGGGATGGTCGTCAAGAATATTACCAGTGAGCGGGTGATCGACGCGCGCAATGGGGTGGTGGAGATGTTGCTCATCAACCATCCGCTGGACTGTCCCATCTGCGACCAGGCGGGGGAATGTCATCTGCAGGACCTCTCCTACGAACACGGCAAGGCGGGTACGCGGTACGAGTTTCAAAGGCGGACCTTCGAGCGGCATGATCTGGGACCGTATATCCAACTGCATATGACGCGGTGTATCCTCTGCTACCGATGTGTGTTTACGGCGGATCAGCTGACGGAAAAACGGGTGCATGGGATATTGGACCGCGGGGATCACGCGGAGATCGCGACCTATATCCAGAAATCGCTGGACAACGACTTTATCGGGAATGTCATCGACGTCTGCCCGGTGGGCGCGTTGACGGACAGGACCTTCCGGTTCAAGAACCGGGTGTGGTTCCTGAAGCCGGTGGATGCTCATCGCAACTGCAATCACCCGAAATGTAATGGCAATGTGACCTTATGGTATCGTGGGCCCGAGGTGTTCCGGGTGACGGCGCGCAAGGATGAATGGGGCGAGGTGACCGAATGGATCTGTAACGAATGCCGTTTCGAGAAGAAGGCGACTTCGGACTGGACGATCGAGGGGCCGACGAAGGTGAGCCGGCACTCGGTGATCTCGCAGGGCCACTATGTGGGCGTCGAGCGGCCGCATGAGGCGTTGTACGAGGTTCTCGACGGGCGCAAGCCGAAGCTGCTGATGGATATCCACGCGGTCAGCGAGGTGAACAGGCCGGAGATCGATCTGTCCCAGATCCAGGGGCCGAGCCATTCCACGGATTTCGAGCCGCATGAGCCGCGGGGGACGACGGGGGTAGAGGCCGGGAATCCCTGGGATAGTGACAAAATGGAAAAGGAATAAGATAAATCAGATATAGATGCATCTAACGTTACTGGCTATTGACTGGGTTTTATTGATCGAAAAATGTGTGCTGATCGCGATCATCATCGGGGTGTCGCTGTTGGTGGCGATGTACGAGACATACGCGGAACGGAAAGTGGCAGCTTTTATGCAGGACCGGCGGGGGCCGAACCGGGCGGGACCCGGGGGTATTTTTCAGCCGCTGGCCGACGGGTTGAAGCTCTTTATGAAAGAGGAGATCATCCCGAACTCTTCGAACCGGTTCCTGTTCGTGCTGGGGCCCGGGCTGGCTATGTTGACGGCGATGATGACGAGCGCCGTGGTGCCGTGGAGCAGCCACTTCGATCTTTTTGGCCGGCATATCTCGATGCAGATCGCCGATGTGAACATCGGCATCCTCTATATTTTCGGCGTGGTGAGCATGGGTGTGTATGGGATCATGATCGGGGGCTGGGCTTCGAACAACAAATTCTCGCTGCTGGCGGCGATCCGCGGCGCGTCGCAGATCATCTCTTACGAGCTGGCCATGGGGCTGAGCATCATTGCGCTGCTGATGATCACGGGTTCGTTGTCACTGAAGACGATCGTCGAGAATCAACAGGCGGGCCATTATTATGTTTTGGTGCAGCCGCTGGGTTTTCTGATCTTCCTGATCTGTGCGTTTGCCGAGTGTAACCGGACGCCTTTTGACCTCAGTGAGGCGGAGAATGAGCTGAACTTCGGCTATCACCAGGAGTATTCGTCGATGAAGCTGGGTTTCTACCTGTTTGCGGAATACGTGAATATGTTTATCAGCTCAGCGGTGATGTCGACGTTGTACTGGGGGGGCTATGACATACCTTTTGTGAATGATGGGGTGCTGGCGCAGCATTGGGGACAGAACCCGGTGGCGATCCTGCAGGTCGTGTCGCTGTTTGTGAAGATCGTGATCTTTATCTTTTTGTTCATGTGGGTGCGGTGGACGATCCCGCGTTTCCGGTATGATCAGCTGATGCGGCTTGGATGGAATTGGTTGATACCGCTGGCGCTGGTGAATATGGTGGCGACGGGATTCATTGTGTTATTAAGACAAAATCATTGGCACTTTTGATATATTTGCGCCGCGAGGGGCTGCAGGGCTGCGAGGGGGTTTGGGGCGCGGGGCTATAAAACTTATAAAATTATGCAAGCATTAACCAGCAGGGCGAAGGCGGTGGACCGCAAGCCGATGAGTGTATGGGAGAAGATGTATCTGCCGGCGATTGCCAAGGGGATGTCGATCACCTTTGGGCATATGTTCAAGAAGAAGCCGACGGTGAATTATCCGGAGAAGACGCGGCCTTTCAGCCCGGTGTTTCGGGGGTTGCATGTGCTGAACCGGGATGAGGAGGGGCGTGAGCGTTGCACGGCGTGCGGGCTTTGTGCGCTGGCCTGTCCGGCGGAGGCGATCACGATGGAGGCGGCGGAAAGGATGCCCGGTGAGGAGCATTTGTATCGTGAGGAGAAGTATGCGGCGAAGTATGAGATCAATATGCTGCGGTGTATCTTTTGCGGGCTTTGCGAGGAGGCGTGTCCGAAGGATGCGGTTTATCTCTCCGAGACGTTTGCGCCGGCGAACTATACGCGGAAGGGTTTTATTTATGGAAAGGAGGAATTATTGATCCCCGATCCGAAGACGCAGCCGGAGGAGTACGCGAAGGCGAAAGGGCAAAGGCAATAACTTTAACATAACTGCTCGATGGGTATTACGCATGTTCTATTCTGGGTTTTAAGTATAATGGCGATCCTCGCCGCTATCCTGGTAGTGATCAGCAAGAATCCTGTGCACAGTGTGCTGTGGCTGATCGTGGTGTTCATAGCGATCAGCGGCCACTATATTCTGCTGGATGCCCAGTTCCTCGCGATCGTGAACCTGATCGTTTATGCCGGCGCCATCATGGTGCTGTTCCTCTTTGTTTTCATGTTGATGAATCTGAATGCCGAGACCGAGCCGCAAAAGAACCGTTGGTTGAAGATCGCGGGTGTGGTGACGGGCGGCGCGTTGCTGCTGGTGTTGGTGGCGGCGTTGAAGAGGGCGGATCTGAAGGCGCAGATCGCCGAAATGAATAAGGGGGATATCGGGTTGATCCACAATTTGGGGATCGCGCTTTTCCATGATTATGTGATCCCGTTCGAGATCAGCTCGGTGCTATTTCTGAGTGCGATGGTCGGGGTGGTGGTGATCGGGAGAAGGGAGGGGGCGCCGAAGCCGCCGTTTGGGCAGGATTATGGCGCCTAACATTTGACTATGCCTATAAACTACTATATTTTTCTTGCGGTGGCGTTGTTTTGCATCGGGGTGGCCGGGGTGCTGACGCGTCGGAATGCGATCATCATCTTTATGTGTATCGAGCTGATGCTAAACGCGGTCAATCTGCTGCTTGTGGCTTTTTCGAAGATGCATCATCATGCGCTTGCGGCGACCACGCCGTCGGCGGGGATCGATGGGCAGCTGTTCGTGTTCTTTATCATGGTCGTCGCGGCCGCCGAGGTCAGCGTAGGGTTGGCGGTCATCGTGATGATGTACCGGAACACGCATTCGATAGATGTTAATTTTTTGAATCGGTTGAAACATTAATATGACACATTTAGTTTGGCTGGTCCCTGCGTTACCCCTTGCCGGTTTCCTGATCAATGGTCTGTTCAGGAATTCCTTGCCGAAATCGCTGACCGGGATCGTGGGCTGTGGTACCGTGCTGGTATCCTTTGTCCTGAGCCTGCTGATCTTTGGCGAGGTGCGGCAGGAAGGTTTCCAACCTGCTGTTATAAATCTCTTTGACTTTATCAGCGTAGACAAGCTGCATATAGCGTTTAGCTTCCAGGTAGACCAGCTTTCGACACTTTTCTTATTGATCATCACAGGGGTCGGTTTCCTGATCCATCTCTACTCTACCTCCTATATGCACGAAGAAGAGCCGCCGCATTTTGCGCGGTATTTTTCGTATCTCAATCTCTTTGTCTTCTCGATGCTTTTGCTGGTGCTCGGCGCCAACTACGTCATCCTCTTTATCGGGTGGGAAGGCGTGGGGCTCTGTTCCTACCTGCTGATCGGCTATTGGTTCAAGAACCTGGACTATGGCTATGCGGCGCGGAAGGCGTTTATCATGAACCGTATCGGCGATCTGGGTTTCCTCATCGCCATTTTTTTAATGATCACGAAGTTCGGTTCGGTAGATTTTGCCGAGGTCTTTGGCAAGGCTGGCGGGGTTGGGAGGGGGGCTATTACGGCGATCACCCTTTTGCTCTTTGTGGGCGCGACGGGTAAATCGGCGCAGATCCCCCTGTATACCTGGTTGCCGGACGCCATGGCGGGTCCGACCCCGGTGTCTGCGCTGATCCACGCGGCCACGATGGTCACGGCCGGTATCTATATGATCGCGCGGAGCCATGTCCTCTATGACCTCGCACCGGCGACACAGACGGTCGTTGCGGTGATCGGGCTGGCCACGGCGCTGCTGGCGGCGACGATCGCGCTGAAACAACACGATATCAAGAAGGTGCTGGCCTACTCTACCGTGAGCCAGCTCGGCTATATGTTTTTGGGGTTGGGCGTCGGCGCTTACGACGGCGCGGTCTTCCACGTGATGACACACGCTTTTTTCAAGGCCCTCCTGTTCCTCGGCGCCGGTTCGGTGATCCACGCCATGGGCGGCGAGCAGGATATGCGGAAGATGGGAGGGCTCAGGAAATGGATGCCGGCGACGCACATTACGTTCCTGCTGGCCTGTCTGGCGATATCGGGCATCCCGCCGTTCTCGGGGTTTTTCTCGAAGGATGAGATCCTTGCCGCGGCTTATGGGAAGAACCCGATCTATTATGTGATCGGGGTGTTTACGGCGTTGCTGACTGCTTTCTATATGTTCAGGCTGTATGCGATGACGTTCCGGGGGGCTTTCCGTGGAACGCATGACCAGGAGCACCATCTCCATGAGAGTCCGGCGGCTATGACGATACCGTTGTGGATACTGGCGATACTCGCGGTGGTGGCTGGTTTTCTGGGGATACCCGAGGCGTTTGCGCCGCATGCGCACTGGTTAGCGGGCTACCTGCGGCCGGCCCTCGGAGAAGCGGCGCATGGGCCCGAATTGGCGAAGGGGACGGAGCTGGGGCTGATGGCGGTGTCGGTGGCGCTGGCGGTGATCGGCGTAGGCTATGCCTGGGTCCGGTTCTCGAAAAAGCCCGATCTGGCGGAGCCTACGGGTTTTGGGAAGGTGTTGGCGAACAAGTGGTATGTCGACGAGCTCTATAATGCGATCGTCGTCCGGCCGCTGGACCTGCTGGCGCAGTTCCTGGTCTTCTTCGAGAAGAATATCATCGATGGCATCGTGAACGGGGTCGGCAGGCTGGTTCATTATGGCAGCCGGCAGCTGCGGTTGCTGCAGAGCGGGCTGGTGGGCGGATATGTGTTGCTGATGGTCGTGGGCATCGTGGTTTTATTTTTAGTTGAATTATTTATAAAGAAATAGGGACATGGTACCAGTATTGTTGATTCTTATTCCGCTTGTTACCGGGTTGGTCGGCTTCTTTTTCAGGAGTGAGGGGCCGGCGAAGGTTTGGGCGTTGCTGTCCTCGCTGGCGACCCTGGTGGTGTCCCTGGTCGGGCTGGGGCTGGCGAAGAGCAGTCCGTTTTTACATGCCAATGTGGCCTGGCTGCCCGATCTGGGGAGCCGGTTTGCGGTGGGGATGGATGGACTGAGCACGATCCTCAGCCTGCTGACTGCTATCTGCTTTCCGCTGATCTTTATCGCCACGTGGCGCGTCAAATATTCGAAGCCGTGGAATTTTTATGCGCTGATGCTTCTTTCCCAGGCGGGATTGATCGGGGTGTTTCTCGCTACCGACGCGTTGCTTTTCTACTTTTTCTGGGAGCTGGCGCTGATCCCGGTCTACTTTCTTTCCTCGCAATGGGGCGGCGAGCGGCGGATCCAGGCTACCTTTAAATTCTTTGTCTATACGTTCGTGGGTTCGCTGATGATGCTGATCGGCATCATCTGGATCTACAGCCATACGGCGGATCACAGCTTTTCGCTGGAATCCTTTTATGCCCTGAGAACGAAGATTTCGAGCCATGACCAGACCTGGATCTTCTGGCTGATGTTCGTGGCGTTTGCGATCAAGATGCCGATATGGCCGTTGCACACCTGGCAGCCTGATGCTTATGAGCAGGCGCCTACCGCGGTGACGATGGTGCTCAGCGCGGTGATGGTGAAGATGGGTGTCTTCGGGCTGATCCGGTGGCTGGCGCCCGTGGTGCCTGTGGGTACCTGGGCCTGGGGAGATACGGTGTCGACCTGCTGTGTCATCGGAATGATCTACGCCTCGCTGGTGGCGATCAGGCAGGATGACCTGAAGCGGCTGGTGGCGTATAGCTCGATAGCGCATATGGGGTTGATGTGTCTGGCCGTCTTTGCGACGGATGCGAATGGGATGCAGGGGGTGATGATCCAGATGTTCAATCACGGTATCAATATCCTCGGATTGTGGATAGTCGTCGATCTGATAGAACGGCAGTTCGGCACGCGGAAGATCTCGGAGCTGGGCGGGCTGGCGCAGAAGGCGCCGGGGCTGGCGATCCTGCTGGTCATCGTGGCGCTGGCGAATGTGGCGTTGCCGCTGACGAATGCATTCGTTGGCGAGTTCCTGCTGTTCTCGGGGGTGTTTACTTCGACGGCGACGCAGTATAATGTGGTGTTTATGTGCGTGGCGGGGTTGTCCATTATCCTTGGTGCGGTGTATACGCTGAATATGATCCAGCGGGTGTTTTTTGGGAATACGAATGGGTTGACGGAGCGTGGGGTGGATATTAAATTCAATGAGAAGGTGGTGCTTGCGGTGATCGTGGTGATCATTGTTTTTGTGGGGATCTATCCGCGGCCGGTGCTGGACCTTACGAAGGAGACGGCGGATTTTATTCTCACTAAGATGAGCTACAAACAATAGTTGAACGGAGCGTCGCAACGGCTGACACATCAAGGAACAACAGCCGGCGACACACAATATATACAGACCATGAATGCAATCGTACTTTCGGCCATTTGGGGAATCGTCATGATGTTCAGCGGGATCGTTACCAGCAGTAAGACTGCGATCCGTAATACGGCGGTGGTTGGGCTCCTGCTGCTGGTCATCGTGAACTATGCCGACATGGTGGGCTATCATGTGGAGATCGATACTCACAAGATGCTTTTTTTCGACACCTTTGGGCTGCTGGGCAATAGCATCGCTTTTGTGAGCACGCTGTTGCTGGTGTTGTTGAGCGGCAGGGATATGGAGAAGGTGGGGAATAACCTGGCCGAGTATTTTGCGTTGATCTTTTTTGTGCTTTGCGGTGTGGCCATCGTGACGACCTTCAATACGCTGCTGATGCTGTTCCTCGGGATCGAGATCATCTCCATCCCGCTCTATATCCTGACGGGGTCGGACAAACGCAATCTGAAGAGCAACGAGGCGGCGTTGAAATATTTTCTTATGGGCTCGTTTTCCACGGGGTTGATGCTTTTGGGTATTGCGTTCTTGTATGGGGCGAGTTCGACGGGGACGTTTTTTATCGACGATCTGTGGACGGCCCGGGCGCAGGTGGGGCCGCTTTTTATGGCGGGTCTGCTGATGTTGCTGGTGTCGATGGCGTTCAAGGTATCGGCGGCGCCGTTCCACTTCTGGACGCCGGATGTGTATGACGGGGCGCCGACGGTGTTCACCTCGTTTATGGCGACGATCGTGAAGGTATCGATCTTCGTGGGTTTTATCCGGCTTTTCGACGAGGCCTTTGGCGCGGACCAGGTGCACTGGCAGATCTTTGTGGCGCTGATCACGGCGGCGACCTTGTTCATCGGGAATATTACGGCGGTCTTTCAGCAGAGTGTGAAGCGGATGCTGGCGTATTCGTCGATAGCGCAGGCGGGTTTTATGCTGCTGGCGCTGCTGACGCTGAATGGGATCGCCAAACAGGGGATCATCCTGTATGCGGCGGCTTATAGCCTTGCGACGATCGGCATTTTTGCGATCCTGATCCGGATGAAGGATTATACATTCGAGGGGTTCAACGGGCTGGCGCGCAAGCAGCCGGTGCTGGCGGCGACGTGTACGATCTTTTTACTTTCGCTGGCGGGGATACCGCTGACCGGCGGGTTCTTTGCTAAATATTATATGATCGCCGCGGTGATCGCGACGGGGAAGTTCATGTGGCTGGTGGTGTTTGCGCTCCTGTGTGCGGCGGTGTCCGTGTACTATTATTTCCGGGTGATCCAGGCGATGTACTTCAAAGACGGCGATGGGACGACCGAGGCCGAGCCTTCTTCGGGCTTCAAGGGGCTGCTGGTGGTCCTGGCGGTCGGGGTGATCGTGCTGGGGGTATTCCCGCAGACGCTGCTGCATCAGCTCACGCGGCTTGTTTATACCTGGTAAAGGGGCGGGCCGGGGTCCTTCCGGCACCGATGCGGCGGATGGTTTTTTTTGCGTAACTTCCGCGCCCATGCATTCTGCCTATGCATTTTACTGACATTTTGGTACTGGCTTTCCGAACGGTTCGGAGCAATGCGTTGCGGACGGGTATTACGATCGCGATCATTGCTTTCGGCATCATGGCGCTGGTGGGCATCAATACGGCCATCGAGGCGATGAAGCAGAAGTTCACCGAGAGCTTTTCGGCCATGGGGGTCAATGGGTTTACGATCCATAATAAGAAGTGGTTCAATTTCAACAATGGGGAGGTCAAGAGTCACCGCAAGGGGCTCAAGGAGAAGAAGTCGAATTCGAATTCGCCTATCACCAAGCTGCAGGCGGAGACTTTTCTTGCCCGGTTCCAATACCCCGCCATGGTAAGCCTGAATATTTCGGGTGCGTCGGATGCGGTCGTCTCGGAAGGCAACCGTAAAACGAATCCCAACGTTAGGGTAATCGGCGGTGACGAGAACTACCTGGAGCTGAACGGCTATACGCTGGCGACGGGCCGCAATCTGAACCGGATGGATGTCCAGAGCGGACGGAATGTGGCGCTGATCGGGAGTTCGCTGGCCGAACGTTTTTTTGGGAGGAGCCCGTCGGCGGCCGTCGACCGCATTGTCTATGTCAATAATCTGCCGTTCCTGGTGGCGGGGGTGCTGGAATCGAAGGGGTCGTCGTTCGGGATGAACAACGACAATGTGGTGATCACCTCCTATAATAATGTGCGCCGGTTCTTCAACTCGAATGTGAATGCTTCTTTTTCGATCCAGGTCAAGGTGCCGGATGTGAAGACGATCGATGGGGCGATCGACCAGGCGGAAGGGGTGTTCCGGCCGATCCGCCGGCTGGAGGTGACGGAGGCGGATAACTTCAATATCGACAAAAGCGATAGTATCGTAAACTTGCTGCTTCGAAATTTGAGTCTCATTACGGTGGCGGCGTTGGTCATCGGGATGCTGACCTTGCTGGGGGCGGCGATCGGGCTGATGAATATCATGCTGGTAGCCGTCGCGGAGCGGACCAAGGAGATCGGGCTGGTGAAGGCGATCGGGGGGCGTGGCGGGAGCATCCGGCAGCAGTTTTTGTTGGAGAGTGTGCTGATCAGCCTGATGGGCGCGGGTTTTGGGATCGTGCTGGGGGTGCTGGTGGGCAACCTGTTCTCGCTGGTGTTGTCGACGGGTTTTGTGGTGCCGTGGACCTGGGTGCTTGTGGGGGCGGTGCTTTGTTCGATCGTGGGTCTGCTGGCGGGACTGTATCCGGCGTTGAAGGCGGCGAGGCTGAATCCGATCGAAGCGTTAAGATATGAGTAGTTTGAAGGACTTTGTACTTTGCGAAAATTGCTTATCTTGTGTCACCCCGGAAACTTTTTACATCCAATTTTCACTACCGAAAGACCTGAACAGGACGAAGTCGATAAAAAATTAATTTGCGGCAATATTTTATGGTAATTCATTTTTCATTAGAATTGTAGAATCATTTTCTATTACATACTTCAATTTTTTAAAAAAACACTAAAAACAAACGATCATGGCTGAAACAAAACCGACTGCAGCGACAGCAGCAAAGAGCTCCTCATCTGTTCAACCGAAGAAAAAGGGTAATTCGATCTCCTGGGTCGCCCCGTTGGTATGTATAATCGCCGGTTATCTGATATGGAGGTTCCTCATCGGTGCAGATGCGAATTTTACTAAACCCGATCCTGCCGGTGGTTTCTGGCCCAACCAGGAAGGTGCAAAGAGTGGTTTCTCGCGGATGTATAATGGTGGTATCATCGTTCCGATCCTGATTGCCGCTTTGCTTACCGTCATCACTTTCGTTATCGAGCGTTTCCTGACGATCACTAAGGCTACGGGCAACGGCAACATCGCTGAATTTATCCGCAAGGTGCAATATCATCTGGCTAACAAGAATGTGGATGCGGCTATCGCGGAGTGCGACAAGCAGAAGGGTTCTGTAGGCAATGTGATGAAGGCCGGCCTGCGCAAATACAAAGAGATGATCGTGACGGAGCTGGACACGGAGCAAAAGGTGATCGCTATCCAGAAAGAGGTGGAAGAGGCTACGGCGCTCGAGCTGCCGATGCTGGAAAAGAACCTGGTGTTCCTCTCGACGATCGCTTCCGTTGCAACGCTGATGGGTCTGCTGGGAACGGTTATCGGGATGATCACGGCTTTTGCGGCGCTTGGTGAAGCCGGTGGTGGTGAGGCGGCACAGCGGTTGTCGGTGGGTATATCGGAGGCGCTTTACAATACCGCACTCGGTATCGGTACTTCGGCGTTCTCGATCATCATGTACAACATCTTTACTACGAAGATCGACGGTATTACTTATGGTATCGATGAGAGCGGTTTCACGCTGACGCAGAGCTTTGCTTCGCTGTACAAATAACGATATGGCTTGCACATGAGAAGGCCAGACGTTTGTTGTGGGCTGATACTCTGATAGTTAGCAAATGAGGAAGGGATGGAATGTTAAAATTCCGCCGTTCCTGTGGAATGTGGAAACTTTTGGGTCTTATTATAAGTAATAGAAAAGATCCGTTTATGGGCTGTTGCCAGCGGGGGGATTCCGCCGCAGGGTAGCCCGCAATTAAAACAAATTATTATGCCAAGGGCGAAAATACCGCGTAAGAGCACGAATATCGACATGACTGCCATGTGCGATGTGGCTTTTCTGTTGTTGTCCTTTTTTATCCTGGCGACGAAGTTCAAGCCTGCGGAGGCGTTGAGCGTGGTGACCCCGTCCTCGGTGTCATCGAAGATCGCTCCGGAGAAGAATGTGGTCATGTTGACCATGGACAAGGAGGGAAAGGTTTATTTTAGTGTGAGCGACGCGAACACGAATGAAAAGAAAGATATCATCGACGGGATCAGTACGTCGAAGAATCTGGGACTCACGGCTGCGGAGAAGAAGAATTTCACGAACAATCCGTCTTCTTATGTCGGAGTACCTTTTTCGCAACTGAAGTCGTATCTGGATGTTCCTGAGGACCAGGTAAAGAATGTGAAGCAACCGGGGATCCCGGCGCAGGACAGTACGAACAATGAGCTGCGGGATTGGATTGCGGCGGCTGTGAGTGCGTTCCAGGGGGAGAAGATGAATATTCTCGTGAAGGGGGATGATGCTGCGAAGTATCCGACCTTTCAGGGGATCATTTGGGCGCTGAAGAAGAATGATCAGCTGAAGTTCCAGTTGGTTGTCAATCCGATGGCTGCGCCTCCGGGATCGGAGCTGGATAAGCTGCAGCAGAAGTCGGGCAGTAAGAATTCGGAGCAGTAGGGACGGGGGCGGCGGCACGATACGGGGCCGCGGACGGCAGATGGCCGCATCAGGGTTGACCGAAGCACGGATTCGGGGCCGCGGACGGGAGAGTTAGGATAGAGAGATGGAGCCGCGGGCCACAGATGGAACATATTTGATTTTTTTGTAACTTTAAACAAAGCTATTTACTATGGCAGAGATGGATACCAGTAGCGGCGGTGGTCATAAGAAAGGCCCCGGCGTGAAAAAAGGGAAAAAGCTCTCCACGCGTGTGGATCTTACGCCCATGGTGGATCTGGGCTTCCTGCTGATCACGTTCTTTATCTTCACCACGACAATGAGTCAGCCGACGGCAATGCGGTTGTTCCTGCCGAAGGATGTGGATAAGCCGGATGAGCAGAACAAATTGAAGGAGTCGGCGGCATTGACCGTGATGCCCAGCAAGCAGGATAAAGTGTATTATTATGAAGGTCTTGATCCTTCCAAGATCCAGGCTTCCGATTTCAAAAATATCCGGGATGTGATCCTGGACAAGAAACGGAGGACGGATCCCAAGGATTTCATGGTGATCATCAAGCCCACGAAGGATGCTACCTATAAGAATACGGTGGACATCCTGGATGAGATGACGATCGACGCGGTAAAACGCTATGCGCTTGTGGATATTACGCCCGATGAATACAAGTTCGTCGAGAAGACGGAAGAGGCCAATGGCGTAAAATAAACCAAAACGGGTGTGGAATCTTTTGTGTTTTGCATCCAACTAACAAACAACATTAACTAACAATGGAAGTCAACAAAATACTAAACGCCGATATCCTCGATATCATCTTTGAGGGGAAGAACAAGGAGTACGGCGCTTACGATTTGCGCAAGACCTATAACAAGCGCGTTGTAAAGGCGATCTTGGGGACGGCCATCATCATCTTGTTGGTCTTTATCGCCTACTTTGTATCCAATATACAGGGCGGCACGAAGAAACAGGCGATGGTGGTCGAGGATGTGCAACTCGAAGACGTAAAAGAAGAAAAGAAAAATGAGCCGCCGCCTCCGCCGCCGCCCAAGGTGCAGCCCCCGAAGGTGGAGATGGCAAAATTCACGCCGCCCAAGATCGTAAAAGATAATGAGGTAAAGGAGGAAGAGAAGCCACCGGAACAAGAGAAGCTGGAGGATACGAAGATCGGTACGGTGAACCAGGAAGGTACCAAGGATGATGGGATCACGGCTCCGCCTGTGAGTGATGCCGGTAAAGGTGTAGTCGAAGCGCCGAAGAAGGATGAAGAAGACTATGACAAGACCTTTACGAAGGTGGAGATCGAGTCTGAATTTCCCGGTGGCGCCGCGGCCTGGCTACGGTATCTGAACAAGAACCTGCGTTATCCTGACGATGCGGTGAACAATGAGATCCAGGGTACGGTGGTCGTGCAGTTCATCGTGGATAAGGAAGGTAATGTGAGTGATGTGCAGGCGATCAGCGGTCCTGATAATGGCGGTCTCCGCGAGGAAGCTGTCCGGGTTATCAAGAAGAGCGGTAAATGGACGCCGGCGGTGCAGAATGGACGCCAGGTGAAGTCGTATAAGAAGCAGCCGATAGTGTTCAGGTTAGAGGCGCAGTAAGAGTCGCGCGGCCGACGAGGCGATGTCGCGGCAGACACAACTACATACAAGAAACTTTTGAGACCCTCCCGAGTCTGATAGATTTAGGGAGGGTTTTTTATTTCTGCGTTGGTTTTCGGTTGTTTGTTGCCGTTATGGAATCCGGGATGTCCGGCGTCTTTATAGAAAACAGTTTATCATGGAAACGAACAAGATCTTAGATGCCGATGTTCTCGATCTCCTGTTCGACGGGAGGAACAAGGAGTACGGCGCGTATGAACTGCGCAAGTCTTATAATCGCAGGCTGGTGAGGGCCATGTTGGGGATGACGGGTGTCGTGGTGTCGGTCTTTTGTTTTGGATTTGTGAGTGGGAGGGGAGGGGCGAGGGCGCCTTCGATAGATACCACGGACGTGGTGCTTGCGGCTGCGCCTGACCATACGCCGCCGCCGGTGGTGCCGCCGAAGCCGGTGGTGCCGTCCCAGCCAAAGGCTGCAACTATCCGGTTTGTGACGACGCGTATTGTGCCCGATCCGCAGGTGCCAAAAGATGTGATCCCGCCCGAGAATGATAAGCTCGAGGATGCGAAGATCGGGACGGTGAATTCGGATGGGGTCAAGGATGCCGGTGTCGACGTGGCGCCGCCATTGAACTCGGGGAATGGGAATGTGGTGGCTGCGCCGCAGAAGGATGACGATGACGGGAGGCCTTTCACCAAGGTGGAGATCGAGTCGAAGTACCCGGGCGGGCCGGCTGCGTGGCTGCGGTTTCTCAACAAGAACCTGAATTTTCCCGAAGAGGCCATCGAACAGGGGCTGAACGGGACGGTAGTAGTAAGATTTATTGTCGACAAAGATGGGACGGTGAGCGATGTGGAAGCGATCAGCGGGCCTGAAACGGGTGGAATTCGGGAAGAGGTGGTCCGTGTGATCAAGAAGAGCGGTAAATGGACGCCGGCGGTGCAGAATGGGAGGTATGTGAAGAGCTATAAGCAGCAGCCGGTGACGTTTCATTTGGATGCGCAGTGAGGCGGGCGGGGACGGGGCACACGGCAGGGACGCACGGATGGGAGCACGGCAGGGACGCACGGAGGGGTACACGGCAGGGACGCACGGAGGGGAGCACGGCAGGGACGCACGGAGGGGAAACGCGGGCGGGACGCATGGGGTCGCCACAGCTGGGACGCGCGGACGGGGCACACTGAGGGGACGCGCGATTGTTGTGATAGGGCGTTGCGCTAAAACGGGGCAGATTCAGTAATTTAGTGTTGATAGCCCTTGAAATGTTGCAACGCTCTTTTTCTTTGCTCTTATGGCTTAGCTGTTGGTCCCGGAGCCGGCCGGGATCGCTTCTGGCTGCGATTTTGGCGGCGGGCTTTTTTCTTCACGTGGACGCGGTCTATGGGCAGCCGCCGGTTAAGAATGTACTCACGATGACGGCGACGTGCAGTAAACCCAATGGCCAGATCAAGGTGGTGTTGGACGGGGTGGCGCCGCCCTATCAGATATTCCTTTACGGGGGCGCATTGCTTTCGCCGATCTTGGTGAATACCTCTGCCGATTCGGTGATTTTTAATGGTCTTTACGGTGGCACCTTTACATACGGACTTTTGGCGTCCGATGCTGCGGGGAATTCGGTGAACGTTTACCCGCTGGTAGGAAATCTTGCCGCGCCGTCGATCGTTGCTGCTTTTCCGACGTCGCCGGCTTCCTGTCTCAATAACGACGGTATAATCGAGGCCGATCTCTCCGGGGGCACGGCGCCTTTTTCTTTGGTGTTCGACGGGCAGACGGTGGGTAGTTCGATGAGCGAGACGTTGACGGGCAGTGGGGTGGCATCGGGCAATTTAGCGTTTTTGGTTCAGGACGCGAATGGATGTGTAACGCCGGGGGCGGTGACGGTGCCGCTCAATAACAACCTGACACTTTCCACCGCCGATGCGTCGATCTGCCAGGGTTCTTCTACTACGCTCGCGGTTACTTCGAATGCGACTGGCTATGCGTGGAGTCCGACGGCGGGTTTGAGCAGCGTTTTGGTGGCTGAGCCGGTGGCGTCGCCTTTGACCACTACAGCTTATACGCTTTCTGCTACGCTTGGGGTTTGTTCTGCGACCGGGACGGCTGTCGTGACGGTTTTGCCGGCGCCGGTGCCGGATGCCGGGGGGCCGGTAGACACGACGTGTTATGGCAAGCCGATCCGGCTGCATGGAAGCGGCGGGGCGCAATATAAGTGGACG
This sequence comes from Puia sp., assembly GCA_035550615.1. Taxonomy (GTDB): domain Bacteria; phylum Bacteroidota; class Bacteroidia; order Chitinophagales; family Chitinophagaceae; genus Puia. Next base: position 294 of record DASZOW010000442.1, on the reverse strand, counting down.
CCTTTTACGGGGCTGAGCGATGCGGGGGTCGCGGATCCTCTAGTCGAGCGGCCCACATCCAACATTACCTACACACTGTCCGTGGTCGGGGCAGACGGGTGCCCGGGCCTGACGACTTCGAAGGTGACCGTCATTGTCCGCAGCCCTTATAAGGTATTTGCAGGTGATGATACTTCGGTGGCAGTTGGACAATCGGTGCCGTTGTTGGCTGTGGATATTCAGGGAGTTGGTTTTTCTTCGTTCTTGTGGTCGCCGGCGTTGGGGCTTAATGATGCTGCTGTCGCCGATCCCGTG
>DASZOW010000441.1:0-2946 GCA_035550615.1 Puia sp. | reverse complement strand
TGCCCGACAGTGCCCTCGTGAGGTGCAGGTCGATCTCTTTTTGGGTGATCAGGCCACGGTGAACGGCATCGGGGAGGCTTTTGAAGGCATAGTTGAAGCCGCATTCCACATCGGTTCCTGCAATCGCCCCTTTGGCGGCGGCGTGTGCCGCATCGGAGGAAACTTTGTGGTTCTGCCAGAAATCGGTGATCGCGCCGCAGTCCGACACCACCATGTATTTAAAGCCCCACTGGTTGCGGAGGATTTGCTGCAACAGGGTGTTGCTGCCGCAGCAAGGCTCGTCATCGAGACGCTGGTAGGCGCACATGACCTCGCGGACATCCGCTTTGGTCACCAGGGCCTTGAACGCGGGCAGATAGGTCTCCCACAGATCGCGCGGGTCGACCTGGTACAGGTTCATCGTATGCCGTTCGGGTTCGGGGCCCGAGTGTACGGCGAAGTGTTTGGCACAGGCGTACAGTTTCCGGTATTTGCTGTCTTCTGGTCCTTGCAAGCCGCGGACAACGGCCATGCCCATCCGTGAAGTGAGATAGGGATCTTCGCCATAGGTCTCCTGTCCCCTTCCCCACCGCGGATCGCGGAAGATATTGATGTTGGGCGTCCAAACGGAAAGGCTGAGAAATCTCTTGTTCTCCAGGCCCCGTCGCCGGGCGTCGTTGTATTTGGCGCGAACTTCGTCGGACACGGCGTCGAACACGTGGAAGAGCAGGCTGTCATCGAAGGAGGCCGCCATGCCGATGGGTTCCGGGAATACCGTGACGTTGCCATTGTTGGCCAACCCGTGAAGCGCCTCACTCCACCAGTTGAACCGCTTGATCCCCAGCTCGGGGATGGCGGCGGACTCGTCCAGCATCAGGGAGGCTTTCTGATCCAGCGTTAACCCGCCTACGAGATCCCGCGCCCGTTCCTGCGGTGTTAGCGAAGCGTCCTGGTAAGGGAATTTCTGCGCGACGGCCGGGGTGCCGGTCACCATAAAAGCTCCGGCAAGCAATCCAAAGACAAAATTTAATTTCATAATAAAAACGATAATTAATTCGATAAGAAGGTATAGGTCGCTCCCGGACGGGTAGCGACGTCATAAAGCAAGGTAGGTTTCATCGCTATCGGGGTGAGCTTCGCTTCGGCGGAGATCACCGGCGCGGGCGTCGCCTCCGTTTGGTAGAACGGGTTCGGATTGCGTCCCGAAGCGGCTGTAAGCGCCTTGCCATCTGCAGCCCGCAACGCATTGGGCACACGCAGCCGCAAATTGCCGCCAAGCCGGGACACGATCACCAGCTTCGTCAGTTTGCCATCCCGCCATTCCATATCGGCGATCTCGAATCCTCCCCTCGCCCGCAGGCCGCGAATGCGCCCCTGCGGCCAGGCATCCGGCAACGCCGGCAACAAAAATACCGCCCCGTCCGCGCTTTGCATGAGCATCTCCGTTATGCCCGACGTACAGCCGAAGTTGCCGTCGATCTGGAAGGGCGGATGTGCGTCGAAGAGGTTGGTGTACGTTCCGCCGCCACCAGGGTTGGTGCCGAGCGGCGAAAGCTGCGTCTGGATGAGCTTATAAGCATGGTTACCGTCCAGCATCCGCGCCCACCAGTTGACCTTCCAGCCCATGCTCCAGCCCGTAGAGACATCGCCGCGTTCGAGCAGGGTAGTCTTTGCAGCGGAGTAAAGCTTCGGTGTACGGTAGGGCGAGATCTGGTTGGAAGGGAAAAGGCCATAGAGGTGTGAAATATGCCGGTGGTGATCGTTTGGATCGTCCACGTCGTCCAGCCATTCCTGCAGCTGCCCGTATTTGCCGATATGCATCGGCGGCAATTTCCCACGCATCAAGATCAACGTATCGATAAAGGCGTCATGCCGGTGCAACACATCCGCCGCGCGGATCACCGTGCTGAAGATGTCGAACACCAGCTGGTTATCCATGGTGGCGCCTGCGGCAAGCGATGATCCGCCATGCGCCTTCGGGGCATTTTCCGGCGAAGTACCCGGGTTGATCACCAGCCAGTGATTCTGCGGGTCCTCCACAAGATCGTCCACATAGAACAGTGCGGCGCCTTTGAGTACCGGGAAAACAGAAGCCAGATATTGTTTGTCGCCGTTGTACAGGTAGTGTTCCCACAGCTGCTGGCTGGTCCATGCGCCGCCTTCGCTCCAGATGCCCCAGAAGATGCCGTCCACCGGTCCGGTGATGCGCCAGATATCGGTGTTGTGATGGGCCATCCAGCCTCTGGCGCCATACATCACCCGGGCGGTCTCGCGGCCGGTGACAGCCAGCTCGCGAACCATTTGCAGGAAAGGTTCATGCATCTCGGCGAGATTGGTCTTCTCCGCCGGCCAGTAATTCATCTCCGCATTGATGTTCAACGTGTATTTGCTGTCCCACGGCGGAAACAATTTGTCGTTCCAGATCCCCTGCAGATTGGCCGGCTGACCACCCGGTTGCGAAGACGAGATCAGCAGGTAACGCCCGTATTGATAATACAAGGTGACAAAAGACGGATCGTTGACGTTACGGAAATTCTTCAGCCGCTCGTCGGTCGGCAGACTGTCCAGACCGGAATCGCCGAGATCGAGCCTTACCCGGCCGAAATAACGCCGGAAAGCCGCCGTATGCGCGGCTTCGATGGCTTCGAACGACTTGGGCCAGGCCTTCCCGAGCCAGGTTTCCGCGCGTTGATGGGCATTGCCGCTCAGATCGTGGTAATTCACAAAATTCGTCGCTATTGAAACATAGATCGTCACCGCATTGGCATGGCTGACCACCAGCGACGTATCGTCCTGTGTAACTGTCCCGCCATCCGGTTTGATCCTGGAGATGCCTTCATAGTGAACCATCCCCTTGACCCCCTCATGATCCATCGTAGTACCGCTGATCACCAGCCGGTTGCCGGCGGTAGCCTTACGCTCCGCATTTCTTTCCGGCGTGGTATAATAAGCCCGGAACGAGAGCCG